>JAHJIQ010000011.1 GCA_018823285.1 Pseudomonadota bacterium | reverse complement strand
GCTGAGTTGAGCAGCTTGCCTGCTCGTACGAAACTTATACCCGAAGGGTGAAAAGCTGAGTTGAGCAGCTTGCCTGCTCGTACGAAACTTATACCCGAAGGGTGAAAAGCTGAGTTGAGCAGCTTGCCTGCTCGTACCGATAAGCGAGCTAGCGAGACATCGAGACTTATACCCGAAGGGTGAAAAGCAGAGTTGAGCAGCTTACCTGCTCATGCGAGACTTCTGCCCGAAGGGTGCATAAATGATTGGTTCAATTTTTAATATCTACAGGGAGCTTCCTCATGGCCGGTGATAATGTTAAACAGCTTTCAGATGCTGATTTTGATGCAACCATAAAATCCAACACTCCCACCCTCGTCGACTTCTGGGCCCCCTGGTGCGGTCCCTGCAAGGCGATCGGGCCGGTGGTCGAAGACCTGGCCGGCGAGTACGCGGGCAAAGCGGTTATCGCCAAAATGAATGTTGATGAAAACCCTTCCACTCCGGGCAAGTTCGGGATCAGGGCCATCCCTACCCTGATTCTCTTCAAGGGAGGTCAGGTGGTCGATCAGGTGACCGGTGCGGTCGGCAAGGCCCAGCTTGTTTCAATGCTCAACAAAGCCCTTTAAGATCAATTTTACATTGTACGAAAGCCCTCTCTCCGGGGAGGGCTTTTTCATTTTGAGATCATGGCAGATTATCAACTCATCATTGTAGGTGGCGGCCCGACAGGATTAACGGCGGGTCTTTATGCATCCCGATCCAGAATCAAAACTCTTCTTCTGGAAAAAGGTGTTCCCGGCGGTCAGGTCCTGAATACCGACTGGATCGACAACTATCCCGGTTTTCCCGATGGGATTGCCGGCCATGAACTGGTTGAGAAGATGGTCGCCCAGGCGGCCCGCTTTGAGCTTGAAACCAGATCCGGAGCCGAGGTCGTGTCGATGGATCTGGCCGGGCCGGTTAAGAAGATCTCGCTTGCCGGTGGTGAAGTTCTTACCGCCGATGCTGTGATTCTGGCCACAGGCGCCAGGCCGGGCAAGCTCAATGTCCCCGGAGAGGCTGAAAATGCCGGAAAAGGGGTTTCCTACTGCGCGACCTGCGACGGTCCTTTTTTCCGGAATCAGGAAATTGCGGTGGTCGGAGGTGGCAATACCGCGATTCAGGAGGCCGTGTATCTGACCAAGTTTGCCAGCAAGGTCACCGTGATCCATAGGCGGGACGAGCTCCGGGCGACCAAGATTGTTCAGGAGCAGGCCTTTGCCAATGACAAGATTGAATTTGTCTGGAACTCGGTGGTGACCTCAATCGATGGCAAGAACGGGGTGGAGGAGATCTCCCTGCGTGATAATGACGGCAAGGAGTCGAGACTTTCGGTTTACGGAATCTTCATTCTGGTCGGGACAATTCCGAACAACGAGATGCTGCCGCTGGACCAGCTCGCCATGGAAGACGGGTTTATTATCACCGACCGGGAAATGCGCACCAATCTGAAAGGGGTCATGGCGGCCGGCGATATTGTCAGCAAGGATGTCCGCCAGGTCATTAACGGTGCCGGCGAAGGCGCGGTGGCGGCCATGTCCGCAGAACATTTTCTGTCAACCCTGGGCTGAGAAAGATGAATATTTCCGGCAAAATTACGGCGGGTTTCATGGTGGCAGTGGTTCTGCTCACCATGGCCGGTTGTGCGGGAAAGGACGGTAAGGAAGTCCCTGCCGAGGATTTGGCCCGTGAAGGTCTCGAGCTGTTTGACCGGGGCAAGTATTACAAGGCCCTGCAGACATTTGATATCATCAAGGACCGTTTCCCGTTCAGCCGTTTCTCCCTGCTGGCCGAGCTGAAATCCGCCGACTGCAAGTTTTATATGGAAGAATATGAAGAGGCGCAGGGTCTCTATGAGGAATTTGAAAAAAACCATCCGACCAATGAGGCTATTCCCTACGTTATCTTTCAAACCGGGCGGTGCCAGTACACCAAGATTGATACCGTCGATCGCGATACCTCCGGCGCCCACAAGGCGATAGAAATCTTTACCCGGCTGATCAAAACGTATCCTAAATCCTCCTATGTCGTTGAAGCAAAAGCCCTGATCAAGAAAAGTACGGAGTTCCTTGGCGAACACGAATTGTACGTGGCCAACTGGTATCTGAAAACAGAACAGCCCGAACAGGCGAGGATCAGGATTGAATATCTTCTGGATCACTATCCCGAAACCTTTGCTGCCGCAGAAGCCAACAGGATGCTGGCGCTGCTCGAAAAGGAACCGGGCAAGGAACCTGTTAAGAAGTAGTCGCCCCGAAGTAGTACAGACGGCTTTTCTTCCGCGAATCATTCTTTGAGAATTCCTTTATAGTTCCGGGCATGGACCGTCAGCTGCCCAGTGCCGTCAGTGCAGGGGATTTCCGCAGCCAGTTCGCCTGAAAACTGCTTGCTGTTTACCGGTGAAATTTTCCTGGTGTGCCGGTGAAGTATGCCATGCCCCCTTTCTATGACCAGCATCGACAAAATTCCGCTTCCTGTACGATAGAGTTTTCCGAGTCTGGAATTCTTTGTCATTCCTTATTGTGGCTCTCTATGAAACTCGGCTAATTGACCATTTTTGCCTTTATTGAGCTATCCCGGATGCCGGATCAAGACCGGCCGGGCTAGTGTCACGTCAACTCTGAACCGTCACATCTTTCTCGTCGTTTTTCGCGCCTCCTGCGTTACCTGTTGGGTTACATAGCGCTGCTATGCAACCCAACACGTGCCTTGCCGGCACAAAAAATGCCGGAAAAATATTATGACATTTCATCCTTGACGCGACACTAGACCCGGACTCCAGAATGCGAATAGCTGAGTTTGCTTAAGAGGCAAATTCCTTATTGATATTCTGGGTATCTGTTATGGCCGACGGATGCCATGACCTTTGTTGCATTCAGGACCAGTTTATGGTTCGGGGACGGGTCACCACAGTGCAGCTTTTTCTGGTGCGGTGGTTTTTTTTCAGCTAGAATTTTCCAGGGCAATCCGCTTTTTTTTGCCCGCCGGCAGAGATTTTTTCCCATCGCCAACCGCCCAGGATGCCGTGATGAGCAGTGTTAAATTCCGGACGATCATTTCCATTGCGGTCATTATCGCCGTTGGTGCGCCGTACTGCAGCGATGCCGGTTTTGGTTACCTGATCGCTGTCGTTTCTCTGCAGGTTGTCACCCTGCTTTTGGCAATCGCGGCCCTTATTTTCTACATGATGCGGCGCGGGCTGAAAGACCATCCCCACCGCATGGCAAAGTGGCTGGCCACCGTGGCGTTGGCCCTGTTTCTCCAGACGATCTCGCTGCCGATCCTCGGCAAGATGGAGCAGAACAGAATCAGGGCAGGGAAAAATTACTGTGAATCGCTGATTGCCGGTATTGAACAATACAGGCTGGTCAACGATATCTATCCGGAATCTCTTGCGCAACTCACTCCGATTTCTCCGGCACCATCCTTTCTCCGCAACCAGCAGTTTTACCGCGCCTGGCCCGACGATTATTCGTTCAATTTTCATACCCCGGGCAGTTTCATGATGTCTTACCACTATGACCGCAGGGAAAAAAAGTGGGAAGCTTTCGATTGAGCAGGAGTCCTCTTCATAAATGAACACGAGGTTTGCCGAACTTAG
The DNA here is from genome assembly GCA_018823285.1 of Pseudomonadota bacterium. Taxonomy (NCBI): domain Bacteria; kingdom Pseudomonadati; phylum Pseudomonadota; species Pseudomonadota bacterium. The sequence goes on along the minus strand of JAHJIQ010000011.1, from coordinate 41,913 downwards.
GGTCGACCATGGGGGCCGAAGATGAAAATGGTGTTTTCACCCTTCGGGTATAAGTTTCTTTTGAGCAGACGATCTGCTCAACTCAGCTTTATCCTCATCCTATTCTTGATCTTGCTGGCCTTAATCATCGGCGGCGCCTATTACTTTCTTGTCGCTTTTTCCCAGGTCACCTCGGTAAACATGGTTGCGGCCATGACCTGGGGACTCAAGTCTGACGGCCGCCCCCTGGTTCTGATCTCCGCCCTGATCTATTTCGTCTTTGCCCTGTTGCTTCTGGGAATGCTGCAGAAGCCCTATCTCCTCCTCAATATGGGGCTCAGCCACCAGGGGGCGTTGCGGGGTTATGCGGAAAGCACGAAGACGGCCAGACTATACGACCCCGTCCGGCAGGAGTATGTGTCCGTGGCCATGAATCCACCCGCTCTGGCCGCTGAACGATTCGACCGGGCCTTCGAGGTGGTGACCACCTATCGTCTCTTTCCTTTCGATACGCCCCTGAACGCCAGGGGGCAGAGTTTTGTCCGCGCCGTTTTTCACATCCTGGTCATCGTTCTGTTCTTTTGCCTGCTTTGCCTGTTCCAGTATATGCTGGCCAGGAACTATCTCGACGCGATCCAACCGCCCCGACAACTCACCTTCCAACTCTTTCTCTCCCAGGGTTGGGCAAGCGTCAGGGAACCCCTGCTGTCCCGGCCGTTGGCATTTATCCTGCTGTTTTTTCTGATCTCCCTCTCCGGCGGAGTTCTGGAGCGTTATATTCGTCACGGTTACGAGGAGAGGTTTGCGGACGTGCGCAACTCCTTCCAGAGGCAGATTATGGCCGGTGTCAGGCCGGGGCAGCTGATTCGCGGCCGCCTGGTCGGACGGATGTTCAACTATAAAAAATTGCATGACGAAGCCATCGGGGTCAGCTTCAAGTCCGATCAGGACTACCGGCGGACAATTTCAACCACCACCTATACTTTCGCCTTTGAGGACATGGTCCGGCGGACGCCGGTATATCTCTGCATCACCTATGAGGATTTTGCCGACCAGATCCCCAGGATCAAGCAGCTTGACCGGTTTTTCCCGCCCCGGGTTCCGGTCTGGAAGGATCCGACTTTCAGTGACCCCAGGCTGATGGAACCCACCGAGCCCCGGGAGTTCACTTTTACCGTGAACGACGATTACAGTATCGCCCTTGTCCCGGAGTAAGCGAGGGAGAACCTGCTTTGCGGTGCTTTGATCTCCTGAGGATGAGACAGATGCGGATGCTCGCCGTGAGAATTGCGAAGCCGGGAGAGGTGTTCACCCGGCTCTTTTTTCATAGCGTTCCTGCTCACTGTAGATGCAGCCGCAATAGGGCTGACGGTACAGGCCGCGTTCAATGGCGAGGTCGATCCCCTCCCGCCACCCTTCCCGGAAGTCCCGGTAATAAAAGGAAACTCCGTATTCACTTGCCATCTTTTCACCGATTTCACGGATCCGGTCGTGTTTCTGAAACCGGCTGTAGAGGAGGGTGGTGCTGAAGGCGTCCGCCCCGATTGTAGCCGCCTTGCGGGCTGTTTCGGCGAGGCGCATCTCGTAACAGGTCCGGCAGCGGTTTTCCTCATTGAATACAACTTTTCGCAGATACTCTTTCAAGCCGTATTCGCGATCATACTCCACTTCCATTCCGGTCTGCCGGCAGAACTCTTCCAGAGCGCTGATCCTCCGCTGGAACTCACGATAGGGGTGAATGTTCGGATTGTGGAAATACCCCTGGATAGTGTGCCCTTCTGCGGTAAGGGTTTTGAAAGGATAGGTGGTGCAGGGGCCGCAGCAGATATGGAGCAGGAGATTCATCGGTTTGCTTTCTTGAATTGTCGACAGTCGATCAGGTATTTCCCGATCTTGTAATTGATGATCCGGAGCGATGAACCAAGCTCTTCTGCTGTTTTTGTCTGGTTACCGCCGGTCCTTTTGAGCGAGGCGACGATGAGTTCCTTTTCAAAATTTTCCACCGCCCGGGAGAAAGAAAGACCGGTATTTTCCTCACTGCCGCTGGTCCTTGCGGTCTGCAGGCTGGGAGGCAGGTGGATGCTCTTGATGGAATCATCGTCGCAGATCAGCACTGCCCGCTCGATACAGTTTTCCAGCTCTCGAACATTCCCCGGCCAGTGATACTGCATCAGAAGGTCAATGGCCGGGGTTGAGATCCGCCGGATTTGCCGGTTGTTTTCGGCGCTGTATTTATTCAGGAAAAATTCGGCCAGGAGCAGGATGTCGGTTTTTCTGTCCCGTAATGGTGGCATATAGATCGGAAAGACGTTGAGCCGGTAGTAAAGATCTTCACGGAAACTGCCCGAGGCGACGGCATCTTCCAGATTCTTGTTCGTTGCCGTAATCAGCCGTGCCCCTGATTTGATGGTTTTGCCGCTGCCCAGGGGTTGGAATTCCCGGTCCTGGACCACGTTCAGTAGTTTGACCTGAATGGCCTGGGAGAGTTCGCCGATCTCATCAAGAAAAAGAGTTCCTTTCCCGGCAAGTTCGAAACGCCCTTTTTTGGCGGTGTGGGCACCGGTAAAGGCTCCTTTTTCATGACCGAAAAGCTCGCTTTCGAGAAGGGTTTCCGGCACGGCTGAACAGTTGACCACCACGAAGGGTTCTTTGGCCCGTTTGCTGTTGTAGTGGAGCCCTTTGGCAACCAGAGTTTTCCCGGTTCCGGACTCGCCACGTAAAAATACCGTGGCTTCGGAGTCCTTGACCCGATGCATCATTTCAAATACTTCCTGCATCCGGCTGCTGTTGCTGATAAAATTTTCAAACTGGTATTTTCCGTACAGCTCCATTTTTAACAGTTGATTTTCGTCTTCAAGGCGCTTTTTCTCCCTGTTTACCGCCTGAATTCTGGTGACGCTCTGGGCGATGAGACCGCTGATAACGGTCAGGAACTGCAGATCTTTTTCAAAGTTGAGACCTTCCCGGTATTTCCGGTCGATGCTCAATGCGCCGATGGTGTTATTGCCCCGTTTGATGGGTACGCAGATAAAGGAGGTTGCCTCTGCTTTAACATTTCCTCTGGATTTGGTGCGGTTCAGGAACATCGGTTCTTCACTGATCTGGGGGACAACAATCGGTGCGCCGCTGGCAACCACCCGCCCGGTTATCCCTTCGCCGATCTTGTATTTGCCGAGTTTGCGGGACTCGTCACTCATGCCGTGCGCCACTTCAATTGCGAGTTCGCCGTTCACCGGGTTGATAATGGTGACGGTGCCATTGGTCATCCCGGTTCTGGCGGAAAGAGTTTCCATGACCTGCTCCAGACAATCGCGCAGATCGGTCGAAGAGGCAAGGGCGCGGGTGATTTCGTAGAGGCAGGTGAGATCGGCCAGTTCCTGTTGGGAGTTGTTATCGGTCATCTTTTTGCTGAGCCTTGATGGGTTATGAAAAATCGATGCTGCAGAGTACCACTTTCTTACAAATATGTAATCCATAAATCGGGGGTTTGACGCAGGAAGCTTTGGGGACTCAAATGGTAGTTGAAATTCGTTCGCAGGATCGGCATTCAGGGTGAAAATAATGAAAGATGGCAGGAGAAAGAGTTTGGTCTCAGATCCCGGCCATCAGGCCGCCCCATTCCAGGAGTTTTCGGATCTGTTGCAGGCCGTCATCGGTGATCTCGATGAACTGGCAGCCGCAGCCGAGATAGTCAAACATTCCCTGATCATGGGTCCATCTGACTTCCAGCAAGATATTGGTGGTCTGGTTAATGATGCTGTTTGAGTGAATCTCATTCAGGACAAGAAGATCATTTGTCTTTAATTTCAAATCACGATCAAGCCGGATAGACGCAAACAGCCCGCCGAGACTCATGTTCAGGATTCTGGCAAAGAACGCATTTTCCGGGGCATTCACAGGATGAAAGGTTCCTACCACCTCTGTTTCAGAGGTAAAGTAGATCCTTTCATGTACTCTCTGTTCTCTCATCCCAATTTTCCAAAGCAGATCCGGCGTTTCCCCAAGGATAAAGCAAATGCTTAAGTACAGCATAGGATGGGCATTTCTGGAAGTCAAGGAAATAGGTACCTGTCAGGAAGCCACCTCTCAGAATCGACCCGCTGCCGCGCCAAACCGGGACATTAATGAGTGAATCCGATGATCCATGCCTCGTAACGCTGAGGCTTGTCCTTTTCGCCGAGCTGCCCGGTAGTGCACACCTTACGGAGCCGGGTGAAGATTTCCGCCGATTTTTTTTAAAGTATGATATTTGCCACCTGCCTGAATTTTTTGCAGAAATGTGCAGTCATGCCTTTTCTGATGTGCTCGGGGAGTTCTTCAAAATCTCCCCTGTTTGCCTCGGGGAGGATCACCTCCCTGATCCCCCGTCTTTTTGCGGCGATCATCTTCTCTTTGATCCCCCCTACCGGCAGGACATTCCCGGTCAGGGTCAGTTCGCCGGTCATTGCCAGCGAGCGGTCAATTTCCCGGTTCAGAGAAAGGAGAAGCAGGGCGCTGGCCATGGTAATGCCGGCGCTGGGGCCGTCTTTTTTGGTGGCCCCTTCCGGAACATGGAGATGAATGAAACGGCTGTTGAAAAAATCTTTTTTTGCGCCAAATTTCCAGGCGTTGGCGGCAATGTAGCTGTAGGCGATCTCCGAAGATTCCTTCATCACCTCGCCGAGCTGGCCGGTCTGTTTGAAACCTCGCTGCTGGTCGTGGATAGTGGTTGCCTCCACCGGCAGGGTTGCCCCTCCCATGGCAGTCCAGGCAAGTCCGGTAACCACTCCGACTCCGGTTATCATCTCTTCCTTCCGGAAGACGGGTTTCCCGATAAAGTCGGCCAGGTTTTTCACGGTAACGCTGATTTTTGCTCCGGGTTGGTCGAGCAGTTTGACCACCGATTTTCGGATGATCTTGTTCAGCTGTTTTTCAAGCCTTCTGACCCCGGCTTCCCGGGCATAACCTTCAATGATCTGGTGCAGCGCAGCATCTGTTATCCTGGTCTGAAATTTTTTCAGACCGCCTCTTTCGAGGGCGCGGGGCCAGAGATGATTTTTGGCAATAGCCAGTTTTTCCTCCGTGATGTAGCCGGAAAGACGGATCATCTCCATCCGGTCAAGGAGCGGCGCCGGGATGGTGTCCAGCTGGTTTGCGGTACACATGAAGAGAATCTTGGACAGATCGATCCTCAGGTCAAGATAATGGTCGAGAAATTCAACATTCTGTTCCGGGTCGAGAACCTCAAGCAGGGCCGAGGCTGGATCTCCCTGATAGGAGGCCCCGATTTTATCGATCTCATCGAGCATGATCACCGGGTTCGCAACCTTCACCTCTTTCAAGGCCTGAACGAACTTGCCAGGCAGGGCGCCGATATAGGTGCGTCGGTGCCCTTTGATCTCGGCCTCGTCACGCATGCCGCCGAGACTGAACCGGTAGAACTTTCTGCCGAGGGCCTCGGCTACGGATTTGCCGATTGAGGTTTTTCCAACCCCGGGAGGGCCCACCAGAAGCATAATTGAGCCGGTGACCTCTTTCCGGTAAGCGCCAACCGCCAGAAATTCGATGATCCGGTCTTTGACATCCGAAAGGCCGTCATGGTCGCGGTCGAGAATTTTTCGCGCTTTCTTGAGATCGAGCTTGTCTTCCGAATAAACGCCCCAGGGAACTGAGGTGGCCCAGTCCAGATAGTTGCGGGTGACGCCATATTCCGGTGAGCCGGTTTCCAGGATGGAGAGTTTTTTCAACTCCTCATTGATTCTGGCGAGGGTTGCTTCCGGCGGATGGAGTTCGGTAAGGCGGTTCCTGAAGAGCTCTACATCGGCGCTGCGGTCGTCCTTGGTGATCCCGAGTTCTTCCTGGATCGTTTTCATCTGCTCCCGTAAGAAAAACTCTCGCTGCCGTTCGCTGATCTTGCGGTTCATCTCCTCGCTGATCTCAGACTGCAGTTTAAGGACCTGCAGTTCCTTGTGGAGGATCGGCAGCACTTTTTTCATCCGGGGCAGAATCTTGATGGTTTCGAGGATCTCCTGCAGCTTCTCGCCGGTGGTGGTGGTCAGCTGTGCCGCAAAATCAGTCAGCGGTGAAGGTTCATTTGGATTGAAGTGTTTCATGTACTGCTTGAGCTCCTCCCCGTAGAGAGGATTGTTCTTGACCAGCTCCTTGATGGCATTGATGATGGCCAGGGCGTAAGCTTTTACTTCATCGCTCTCGGTGGAAGCAGTGTCTTCTTCCGGGTATTCAACTTCAACCAGAAATGGCGCCTCTCTTTTCAGCCATTTTTTTATCCTGAAGCGTCGCAGCCCCTGACCCATGAATTGGATATGATCGTCCAGTTTCGTCGGTTTATGAAGCCGGGTCAGGGTGCCGATCACTGAAAAGTTTTCCGGCTCTGCCTGCTCAGATGGAAGTTCGCCAACGTATACCATGCCGCAACTGTGATGGCCTGATTCTCCGATTCTGGTGAGAGTTTCTTCCCAATGTTGAGCTGTGACGACAATGGGAAGAATCTGTCCGGGAAAGAATGGCCGGGTGTTGACCGGCAACAGGTAAATATGGGATGGGGGAATCTGATCCGGCAATGCCAGGCTGCGACCCTCTTCAGCGGTTATAATCTCTGTCTTGTCGGCGTTGTTCTTATTATTTTCTTCTGTGTTCATCGTAGACCTTCAGGGATGATGTGTGTTTTTTTTTCTACCTACTATTGAATAAACATTATGCCCTGCTTGTCAACTTGAGTGAACATCCTGAAATGGAATGGTTGTTGAGGTATTTGACCGCCGGCGGTTTCATGCATACGTTCTTGGTATGCCAGTTGGGAGTTAAACGATAAATCAGAAGAGGTGGGCTATGAATAAATATCTAATTATTACAGCTCTATATCTGGTGATTGGCGGGTGCGCAGCACTAACCCTAGAAAGGGGCGATGTTGTTGACCGGAAAGAGATTGCCGGGACATATAATCTGGTTCTGGTGGGCGGGACGTATGCCGCTGATGCGGAGCGGCTGGTGATTCTTGACGCCGCCAATGATGGGTACACTTTCCGGCCGGTCACCGCACCGGGTCGGGTACAGTTGGTTCCAGAAATTGGTGCCGCTGAAGCACTCCGGAAAGCTGAAGCATTTTTTTCAGATCATTGTGCATATGACGGATATCAGATCAAGAAGCTGACCAAGCCTGATGGGGGATTTGTCGGGTATGAACTTGTCCCGGATTATCCGGCCTCACTCTGCGAGGATGGCAATATTCTGCAGGTCAGCTACAGTCAGGGCAACGAAGGCGAGATCAAGGTGTATACCTGGCTGATACTCAAAAAGGAACATGGTGGGTCCGTCCATGAATCGAGAGTGGTCCGTGAAGAATAGCGGTGCAATGACCATCTCGATTGGCTTCGCTACTCTGTCGTGATTTGCTAAAGCTTTATTCCTTTCTTCCCGTGTCGAAGTGGTTCCCTTTTCTGCGTTCATTATCTCCTTCATGTCGCTTATTTTCCGGATGTTGTGATCGGGATTGCAGAAGTCGCGAATTAAAGGTTGATCCGGCGGCACCATTTTTCATATCCTGTATTGATCGAAACAAGGCCACAAGATGGGCCGGTCAATTTATGGAGGGAGAAATGTCAGGATTGAAAAAGGTTCCCCAGGCGCTGATTGTTTTGAGCGTTGCAGCTCTTTTGTTTCCATCTGCCCACCTCTTCGCCATGGATACCTTTATGGCGGGGCCGAGGGCGGCGGGGATGGCCGGGGCCAATGTGGCATCGGTCAACGACACCTCAGCCCAGTATTATAACCCGGCGGCTTTCGGGTTTTTCGGCAAAAAAGACGAATCTCTTCTCGGGAACAAGGAGAAGCAGCTCTCCGACAACAATGATCTGGGGAGCAAGGACTGGGGGGTGGATATTTCCGCGGGCGCCGGGTACCGGCAGCACAACAAATTCGGAGAGTATCTCGATGATCTTGACAAGATCGACCAGGACATGCTTTCGACAAATGGCATACAATCCCAGGGCGACCTTGAAAATCTGGTCAGCCTGGTCAAGGATCTTGACGGACTTGATGATCCCGGGAATGCCATCAGTGCCAATGCCAACGGAGGATTGGGCATCCGGGTCGGCAGTTTCGGCATTGGCGGGCATGGATATTTTCAGGCCACCGGCCGGGTATTGAGTATTGATACCATCAATCTCGGGTTGAGGGTGAATGGTGCCGATCTCTCAACTGACATCACCGCTGTTGCCATGCCGGCTGATTACACCGGGTATACCCCGCAGGTATTTGATGCCGCGCAACGGACCCAGCTTCTTGCCACCGGCCTGACCGCAACCGCCATTGACCGCCTGGATTATTATGCCTACCAGGAAGGACTGACTTCCGCTAACGTCCAGGGCACCGTTGATATCCTGGCGAGTGTTTCGACCCAATCCGGCGCTTCCACCCTCGATGACAACACTACCACCGCTCTCTTCACCGGCTTCGGGGTCGGGGAGGTTCCCCTCACATACGGCCATGCATTCAACGAGCACTTCTCCATCGGCGCAAACCTCAAGTTCATGAAAGGCCGCGTCTATGGCAACCAGGTTATTGTTTTCGACAACGACTCCGGGGAGGCCGTCAAAAAAAGCGATGAACAGTATGAAGAAACCAACAATTTCGGCATCGATATCGGTCTGATGGCCAGGATGTCGATGTTCAATGTCGGCCTGATCGGCAGGAACCTGAACGCACCGAAATTCGATGGTCCCACAATAGCTTTCAGCACCGGGACCGTCACTTTCGACGACGTCCGTATTGATCCCCAGGTTACTTTCGGGGTGGCCTTTATTCCGGTCGATACCTTCACTCTGGAGGTGGATATCGACCTGACCGAAAATGAAACCACTTTGAGCAATTATGAGACCCGGAATGTCATGATCGGTCTTGAGTGGAATGTCTGGCATTTCCTGGCCCTGCGGGGTGGGGCTTACAAAAATCTTGCCGAAGACGATATCGATTGGGTGTATACTGCCGGTTTGGGCGTGAATATGTGGGCGGTCAGACTTGATCTGGCCGGGGCCATGTCTTCGACCAAGGAACGGTTTGATGATGACGAGGTCCCCAAAGAGGCCGGGGCGAGTCTGCAGCTGTCGGTCGATTTCTGATATCCCGAAAGTCATCCCTTAGGAAACGACGTTGATGCCGTCCTGTCGATCTTGTTTTTGCTGGTCAATGAACCGGCACTGGGAAGGTAGCCGACTGGTTTTTTTAGGAATCATTTCTAAAAAAAACTGTCATTTTATCCCGAGGTCTTCTATATTATGATCAAAGGAACTGATAAAGGAGGATTCCAATGGCGAAGCGAAATATGGTTCTGGCTGCAGTTTTTCTTTTATTTTCAACCCTTGGGGCAGTGCAGGCTGCGGCTGAAGGTCAATGCGCCAAGCTGTTGACCACTGTCTGCAATGATTGTCATAACACCGACCGGGTTTGCAATGCGATGGGTGGTACTCCGGAAAGGATGAAGGGGTTGATTGACTGGATGATTTCCAACGGCGCTGAGCTTGAGTCGGAAGAAAAGGTTCTGCTGGTCAATTGCCTCTCCGAACCTTACGAGGAAGCAAAAAAAGTTTGCGGGAAATAGATGTTCAGGAAAAGGGGCCGAGAATTCTGGTTCGGCCCCTTTCCCATGCCACGCTGTTCTGATCCTATCTCAAAGCCTGCAGCACTTCCGGTGAATTGAACAGCTGTTCCATCTTGCTGCTGAATGCTTCTCGGACCTTCTGTTCATAGATGACCATGAATCTCGCACCCCGCAATTGACCAAGATCATCGAAACCGGTGAGATCTTTTTGTGCGAGAACATTCCCCGAGCCGTTCATAACTGCCAGCCTGAAGTCGAATTTAAGCCCGAGATTCCCGGCCGCTCCCATGTCAGGTTTCCATTCCAGAAGGCCGAGATGAATCAGTTTGTCGCCACCTGCCGTTGTCAGTTTCCCGGCAACTGCGACAGCATCGTCCTGCGGCAGAACGGTCACCGGGGTGACTTTGAATCCTTTTTTATTTAACGAATTGCTAAGTGATTCGGCCATGTCTTCTACCAGCGGCCGGTTGCTGGTGGTGCTGACAAAAAAGGGATTCCCCCAGCCACCCCTGATGATTCCGGCAAGCTGCGGTTGATTGCGGCCGGAAACAATGTATTCCCGCTGATCCTGAACAGTAACGGCAACACTGCCGCTGCCGGCAAGGGAAAGATTCGGATCGGCTTGTTCTATTGCATATTTCTGACCGACCGCGCAACCGCTGAGGATCTGGACCGCTGTCAGTAACAACAAAATCTTAAGCAACGCGTTTAATCTGTGCATAATTGTTCTCCCTTTCTCTCAATTTTTCTTTTTCCTGAAAAACAATGTATCACTTTAGCATAATTTCGTAAGCGCAGGTCAATGCAGGTCAGCTGAAAAGGGTTGGAAAAGATTTTCGATCGGCACCGGAGATTGAGAGTGATGACGCCGGTTTATTCCATGCGGACCACTTCACCTTTAAGTGACGTTCCGGCGATGACCGCTCCTGCCCCACACGTGAAATGATCGGTCAGATTCATTTCGTTATTTTTGTAATTTGATCTGATATTGATTACGGCGTTGCCTCCCTGCTGGAGGGCTCTTGACTGCAATGATTTCATGGCGGTCAGAAAGACCCATTCACAGGCCTCTTTATCAGATTTTAAAAAAGCGTTGGTTTTCTTGTTGGTCTTGAATACCCCATAGCTTTTTTTAACTTTTCCGTTGTATTTGTCCCCGAAGAAAAACTTGATCCTGCCATCCAGCTTTGCTTTGGCTTTTTCCTGAGCAAGGGCCTCTTTGATCAAGTAGCGGTCAACGCTGTTTCTTGCCAGAGTAGTTGTTGGTGTTATGGCTACCAGTAGCAATACGAGCATGACAAAGTATGTTTTCATGATTTCTTCTTCTTTTCAGCCAGGGGTTTCAATATTAGAAATACCTAGCAGGAGGATGGGGGTGGTGTCAATATCTTTGTCACCGTTTTTTGAATGCTTTCCTGAGAGTTGCAAGGATTACCGTATCTTCAGGCATGGGTGAAAATCTGGCAAGGCGAGGGATCCCTTGTCACCGTGCCTGCTCAACGGTGTGAGTTATCCGTAGAAGATAAAGTATTTGCGGACAACATAGTTGATCAGGACCGCCGAGACGATATTGGTGGCAAAGGCGTGGCTGGTCAGCAGTCCGAACCTTTTGATCAGAAAACCCATCAGCAGGGTGCCGATCAGGGTGCTGATCCCGGAGACGAGATAAAAGAGGGCGATTTCAATAACGATGGGGTGCCTCCCTCGCTCGAAGACCCAGAAGATATTCAGGATATAGGCGACCATATTTGAGAAGACGAAGGCGAGAACATTGCTGGACATCGAATTTCTGGCCCTGGTCGGGTCATCGATATCGGCAACGGGGAGGTCCAGGAATTCCACGGCGTAATCATTTTCCCGTAAAGCCGGGAAGATCTTCCACGCCGCCAGGTGAAAGAAGATGATGTGGGCTGCGGTGGCAAGACCGCCGCAGATCGCGTATTTGATGAACTGGAGAAGTGATTCGTTTAAGTGGATCATGATATCAGACGGCTCATCCTTCACATTTCAGGGGTTTTTGCGTCAGAAAACCTGCAAGAACAGCACCCAGGGCTGCAAGACCAGCCGTCGCCAAGAAGCTTGACGAGAAGCTGCCCGATTGTTCGGCGAGAATCCCTGCCACCGCCGGGGCGGAGATCTGGCCCAGGGAAAAGATGAAGGTGACAAAACCGAAGACCCGGGCCGCTTTCTGTGGTCCGGCCAGATCGCCTACCATAGCGGCGATGATCGAAGGAATCGCCCAGGCGGTGATGCCGAAACAGCCGATGGAGGCATAAAGGAAAAGCTCCGGGACCTGTTGCAGACCGGCGAGCAGGTAGGCGGTGGCCTGGATCGAGAATACGGTTACCAGGGCAACCTTTCGCCCGAACCTGTCGGACATGCTGCCGAAGATCGGACCAGACATCAGGCTCAACGCCCCGACCCAGGCCCAGAAATTACCCGCCGACATCTCCGAGAAACCGCGATCCCGGACCAGAGAGGTCACAAAAAAGGTCACATAGACCACGTAGGTGGCGCCGAACAGGAAATAGATCGCGCAGAGATGGAGAACGGTTTTTTGGTCGATTCTGCGGTCGATGTCCGGCAGGGGCCCGGTGGTATCGCCCCCTTCCCGGCCATAAGGCTCAAGGCCCATTTCTTTCGGCGAGTTGCGTTGCACCAGAAAACAGACCAGTGCCGCCGCGAGGACAATGATTCCGAGAGTAATCCAGCCCAGTCTCCAGCCATCGACCCCGCCCTGTTCATTGAGTATCGGAATAAGTTTGCCCGCGAGAAGAATCGCAAAACCGCTGCCGATCACGGCAAAGCCGGTGGCCCGGCCCCGTTTTTTTTTGGTAAACCAGCCGGAAACCAGGGCCATGATCGGCACATTGGCCGCGCCGCTGCCGATGCCGGTAAGGAAATAGAGGAGGACGATGGAAATAAAAAGTTCGGCCCGGCCGATCAGGACCATTGAGCCGCCGATCAGGATCAGGGCCAGGAAGATAACCAGCCGGTGGCCGATCCTTGCGGTCAGGAGGCTGCAGCCCAGGACCGACAGCAGGTAGCCGGTGAAGTTCGAGGTGGAGATCAGCCCCATCTGGGTATAGCTCAAGCCAAGCGACTCACCCATGGCCGGCAAGAGCATGCCCAGCGCGAAGCGGCCCAGCCCGAGGCAGGCGAAGATGCCGAGGGTGCCGCTCCAGACAATATGCCAGCCGTAATGGATGCGGGGAGCTTTGGGGGTCATGGAATCCTTTTCATTTTTCTGCTGGACGGCGGCAAACGGTATCGCCCGAAGAATACGCAAAGACTCCGGTTGAGAAGGGATTCCGGAAGTTTCGCGCCCGCTCCTTTTTTAAAGCGCCCGGGCCGCGGCAATCGCTCTTTGAAAGCCGGGGGCGGAACGTTCGATGACCGAGTCCTCGACGCAGAAGGCGAGCCGGAAATAGCCGGGCAGGCCAAAGCCCCTGCCGGGCACGGCGAGAATCTTCTCCTCCTGCAGCAGGCTCACAAATTTCACGTCATCGGCCAGCGGCGATTTCGGGAAAAGGTAGAAGGCCCCTTTCGGCGGTACGAATTCATAGCCGGCATCCCGGAGAATCCGGCAGAACATCTCCCGCCTTTTTTCGTAAATCGAGTTGTCGACCGTAACCCCCTGCAGTTTGCCGACCACCCTCTGGATCAGGGCGGGGGCGTTAACGAAGCCCAGGATCCGGTTGGCCAGGGCCATGGCCCCGAGCAGGAGCGGTTTGTCATCGATTTCCGGATGAACGCCGATGTAGCCGATCCGCTCCCCGGGCAGCGACAGGTCTTTGGAGTAGGAGGAGACCAGGATGGTGCTGGTCGTGGCCTTGAATATCGAGGGAACTTCGGTGTGGTCGAAGACGATTTTACGATACGGCTCGTCGGCGACCAGATAGATGGTGGTCGCGAATTTTTTCCCTGCCTCTTCAAGAATCCTGCCGAGCACCGCCAGATCGTCCGCCGGATAGACCTGGCCGGTTGGGTTGTTGGGGCTGTTGATGATGATTGCCTTGGTTTTTGCTGTGAGCGCTTGCTCAATGGCCGGGAGGTCGAGGCTGAAATCCTCGGTGGTGTTGACGATTTTCGTAACGCCGCCGTGGTTGTCGATGTAGAAATTGTACTCGACAAAGAACGGGGCCAGGATCACCACCTCGTCGCCCGGGTCGAGCAGGGCCTTCATGACCACGTTCAGACCGCCGGCCGCGCCGCAGGTCATCAGCATGTCGTTGCCGGTCAGGGCAATATCCTGCTCTTTGGCGATCTGGGCGGCGATGGCGTCCCGCACCGTCTGGTAGCCGGTGTTGGGCATGTAGGCATGGACCCCCGGCGCCTCTTCCCGGATAATCTGTTGCATGGCCGGCAGAAATTCTGGTGGCGGCGGCACATCGGGGTTGCCGAGGCTGAAGTCGAAAACATTCTCCGCGCCGAACTGGGCTTTCATTTTAGCCCCTTCCTCAAACATCTTCCTGATCCACGATGAGCGCTCGGCGAATGCAACCATTTTTTTCGATAAAGCCATGGGAGCTCCTTTTTTTTAAGTGAACTGATGATAAATGGATTCCGGCAGTGGTGCTAACCCGGATTGATTTTTATTCTATGGACGTATCTTGTCAAGATGTCCGATTTCACCGATCACGACCAGTTTATCCCCCTCCTGCAATGGTTCATCCGCTTTGGGGATGAACGAATAATCGCATTCGTTCTTCTTTTTCAAAGCGATGGCCTGGATCTGGTAACGGTTGGTCAGTCCGATTTCTTTCAGGGACAACCCGGACCATTTTTCAATATTGATTTCCCGCAGGATCATCTCCTTGTTGAAAGGAAAGTAATCGATAAAGCCCGGAATGGTCAACCGGTTGGCAAGTTGTCTGGCCGCCATTTCTTCCGGAATGATCACATCATCCACACCGACTTTCCGCAACAGGTTTGCGTGGTCGGCATTGATCGCCTTCACCCAGACCAGCGGGACCCCCAGTTCCTTAAGGTACATGGAGATCATGGTGCTGGCGGCTATTGATTCTCCGACACTGACCAGGACATGGCTCATATCGGTGATTCCGGTCTGGATCAGGGTCTCCTTGTCCGAGGCATCGGCCTGCAGGGTCCGGGTAAAAACGTGCTGGGCCCGCTTCACATGATCCGGATTGCTATCGATACCAAGAACGTTCACTCCCTGGCGGATCAAGGTTTCCCCGAAGGTGAAGCCGAACTTGCCCAAACCGATAATTCCCGCCTGTACAAACTCTGACATTGAGCACCTCTTGATTCTTTTGGATCGTTTCTGGGAAAGCCGTCAGCCGATCATGATATTTTCTTCGGGCAGTAAATAAAGTTTATCCCTGCGTAACTCCTGAAGGACCGCGAGAAAGACCAGAGGCCCCAGTCTGCCGATAAACATCAGCAGAATGACGATCCATTTGCCGGGCGTGGATAATTTTGCCGTCAGGCCGGTGGAGAGGCCTACCGTGCCCATGGCGGAAACCACCTCGAAAAGGATTTCCAGGAGCTGCCCCCTGGCCTGAGGGTGGGGAATATTTCCGCCTTCGGTGGCCGAGAGAAGCAATGTAGCCGAAAAAATGACCACCGCGGTAAAAATAATGAGGATCAACGTCCTGCTTACATCTTTTCCGGATATGGCAAAACGGCCGACGATCACCTGGTTGCGGCCCTGCAGTTGACTGATGATAAAAGCCCAGAAAACCCTGAATGTTGAAACCTTGATCCCACCCGCGCAGGAACCTGGTGCGCCACCGATAAACATCAGGACAATCATGAGCAGCAGGGAAATATTTGTCATATTGCCGATGTCGAGAGTGTTGAACCCGGCGGTACGGCAGGTAACCGATTGAAAGAGAGCGGCAAGGATCGATTCAGACCAGTTGGCGGGTTTCTGAAAACCGATGAATTCGGCCAGAAAAATGGCCGCCCAGCCTGCCAGAATGAGAGCAAGAGAGGTCTTGATGACCGTCAGGGCGTACCAGCTCAAACGAGGGGGTTTTTTCCGTCCCGTGGATTTTCCTAGAAGGCCGGCGAAAAAGATTCGGAGCTCCAGGAGCACCGAGAAACCAAGGCCGCCGATGATGATCAGTGCCATGACAATGAGGTTGACGGGCCAGTTGCCCTTCCAGGCAACAAGACTGTCCGGGTGGAGAGCAAACCCTGCGTTGCAGAAGGCCGAAACAGCGTGAAATACTGCAGAATACGGGCTGATTGAAGACGGGGCGGCCAGGAACAGGAGGAGTGCGCCGCCGATCTCGATCAGCAGGGTCATCAGGAGCATCTGTTTGAGAAAAGAGCCCAGGTGAGAGGAGCTGTCACGGAGGATCGCCTGGCCGACCGCGATCTGGTCGGTCAAAGAGACCCGCTGCCGCCAGAGGTAAAAGAGCAGGCTGGTAAAGGTCATGATTCCCAGACCGCCGACCTGGATCAGGAGCAGAATGGTTCCCTGGCCGAAGCCGTTGAAGAAAGAGCCGGTGTCCACCACGGTCAGGCCGGTGACGCAGACCGCGGACGTTGCCGTGAAGACAGCGTCGGTCCAGGATAAGTTCTTGTCGCCGTGGCTCGACCCGCTGTGCAGGAGTATCGCACCAAGGCAGACAATCAGGGCGAAAAAGATAACCGGTAGGGTTATCGGCGGCAAATACTTTCTGAGAGTCGGGATCATCATCGGCTGACGGATAGGAGGGAGCATTTGTAAATCCCGGTCAGGAAATCCCTTTCACAGCTTTCTCTTGTCGATAATCCGCCGGGCCTTCCCTTCGGAGCGTTCCAGGCTTTTTTCTTCGACCAGTTTGATTTCGACCCCGATGCCGAGTTCGCTGTTCAGCCTGCCCTTGATCAGGTCGACCATCTCCCGCTGTTTTTTCATCTGGTCGAAGAAGATCGATTCAATGACCTCGACCAGCACGGTGATCTTGTCGAGTCTCCCTTCTCTCTCAATCACTATCTGGTAATGGGGCTTGGTTCCTTCGATCTCGAACAGGACTTCCTCGATCTGGGACGGGTAGACGTTGACTCCTTTGATGATCAGCATGTCATCGGTGCGTCCCAAAACCCGCTGCATTCTGGTCAGGGTGCGGCCGCAGGGACACGGTTCGGGGATCAGTCGGGTGAGGTCCCGGGTCCGGTACCGGATGACCGGGAAGGCCTCCTTGGTCAGGGTGGTGATGACCAGTTCCCCCACTTCACCTGGAAGGACCGGCTCCAGAGTATCGGGGTTGATGATTTCGAACAGGAAGTGGTCTTCATTCATGTGCAGACCCTTTCTCTCCTGGCATTCGCCGGCAACCCCCGGCCCCATGACCTCGGAGAGGCCGTAATTGTCGGTGGCGATGATCTTCAGTTTGTTCTGGATTTCATTGCGCATCGCCTCGGACCACGGTTCACCGCCGAACAGGCCGTATTTCAGGGACAGGGTGTTGATGTTGATGTTTTTTTCCTCTATCACATCGGCCAGCAGCAGGGCGTAGCTCGGGGTGCAGACCAGGGCGGTGGTCCGGAAATCCTGCATGATCTGGATCTGGCGCTTGGTGTTGCCGGAAGAGATCGGGATGACCGACGCGCCGACCAGTTCCGCTCCGTAATGCAGGCCGAAGCCGCCGGTGAAAAGCCCGTAACCGAAGGCGATCTGGACCACATCATCCTGGCTGACCCCGGCCCCGGTGAGGACCCGGGCCACCAGGGAAGACCAGTTTTTGATATCGTTTCTGGTATAGCCGACCACCGTCGCCTGGCCGGTTGTGCCCGAAGAGGCGTGGACGCGCACCACCTCCCGCAGCGGGACGGCGAAGAGGCCGTAAGGGTAATTGTCACGCAGGTCCTGTTTGGTGGTGAAGGGGAGTTTACGCAGATCGGCCAGGGAGCTGAAACCATCCGGATCGATCTGCAGCTCTTTGAATTTCTTGCGATAAAACGGCACATGGGTGGCCACCCGATAGAGGGTTGACTGAAGTCTTTCCAGCTGGAGCTGCTCAAGGTCTTCCCTGCTGATGCATTCTTTGTCCTGTTCCCAGTACATGGTTCCTCCTCATCTGTTTTATCTGAGGTGTCCGGAATACTAATCTATCACACTTGTGATACGATAAACTTCAGACGATTTCCTCTATTCCACATCCCTTCCCAGATAGGCCCGCTGGACATCCTTGTTGGCCAGAAGATCCTGTGCCGGGCCCTGGAGAATGATCTTGCCTGTTTCAAGCACATAGCCGCGGTCGGCGATGGCGAGAGCGGCATTGGCGTTCTGTTCGATCAGGAGCACCGTGTTGCCCTCTTCCCGCAGTTTTCTGATGACCCGGAAAATTGCCTTGACCACGAGGGGAGCAAGGCCGGTGGAGGGTTCGTCCAGCATGATCAGGGCCGGTTTGGCCATCATTGCCCGGCCCATGGCGAGCATCTGCTGTTCCCCGCCGGAAAGGGTCCCGGCGAGCTGGTCGCGCCTCTCCCGCAGAACCGGGAAGAGTTCATAGATGTGCGCCAGATTGTCCCGGAACTTGCGGTTTCCTTTTTTATACTGCGGGTAGCCGCCGAGCACGAGATTTTCCTCAACGGTCATGGTGACGAAGACCTGCCTGCCTTCCGGGACCAGCGAGCAGCCGCGGAAGACGATCTTTTCCGCAGCCAGGTGTTCAATGTTTTCTCCGCGGAGAACGACTTCCCCGCCGGCGGCCCGAACCAGGCCGGTGATCGTACTCAGAAGCGTGGTTTTTCCAGCCCCGTTGGCCCCGATCAGGGTGACGATTTCGCCGGGATTCACGTGCAGGGAGATCTTTTTTAATACCCGCAGTTTGCCATAGCCGGCTTCCAGGTTTTTTATCTTAAGCATTGCCGTCTCCCAGGTAGATCTGGATGACTTCCGGGTTTTGCTGGATACCGGCAGGCAGGTCTTCGGCAATTTTCTGCCCGAAGCTTAAAACCACGATTTCGTCGGAGATATCCATGACCAGCGACATGTCATGTTCAACCAGCAGGACCGTGATTCCCCGGTCCCTGATCTTAGTGATCAGGCGGGCGATCTCTGCGGTTTCATAGATGTTGAGTCCCGCCGCCGGTTCGTCGAGAAGCAGGAGTGATGGTTCCGCCGCCAGGGCTCTCGCGAACTCAACGGCCCGCTGTTGTCCGAAGGCAAGGCTTTTCGCCTCGACATCGGCAAGTTCCTCAATTTCCAGCAGCGCCAGTAGTTCCATGGCGCTTTCCCGGATGGTCCGTTCTTCTTTCCTGGTGGCGGGCAGGTTCAGGATGCTCGCCACAAAACCGGCCCGGCTCCGGCAATGCCTGCCGACCATCACGTTTTCCAGGGCGGTCATGCCCGGGAACAGTTTGATGTTCTGGTAGGTCCTGGCAATGCCGCGAGCCGCAATCTGGTAGGGCTGCAACCCCTGAATTTCCCGGTTTTGGAAGAGGACCTTTCCTGAATTCACGGGCAGAGCACCCGAGATCAGGTTGAACAGTGTGGTTTTTCCCGCCCCGTTCGGGCCGATGACCGCCTTGATCTGGTTTTCTGCCACCTGAAAACTGACGTCGCTCACCGCTTTCAGGCCGCCGAAACTCCGGTTCAGATTTCTGGCCTCAAGAAGGGTTGTCATGATTCACCTCTCCCGAGAAACCTTTTCACTTTATGGAGCAGGCTCAGTCGCAGCAGCCCTTCCGGGGCAAAGAGCATGATGACGATCAGGATTGTGCCGAAGACCGCTTCGTCATACGAGCCGAAAACGCCCCGCAACGACAGGAAGTTAAGGATCACCCCCATGGTCAAGGCGCCCCAGAGATTTGCCATGCCGCCGATGGCCACAATGGCCACATAGCGGACCGATTTCATGATCGAGGCTTCGGATGGGCCGATCCCGCCATTGTAATGGGTCAGGAATACTCCGGCCAGCGCTGCGAGGCCAGCGCTGAAGACAAAGGTTTTCAGTTTGTAGCGGGGGGTGTTGACGCCCATCGCGTTGGCTGCGTCCTCGGACCCGTGAATGGCCCTCAGGGCGCGGCCGACCCTGGAGCCGACCAGGTTGATGAAACAGAGCATGGTCAGCAGGACCATGGCCCAGGCAATATAGTAGTTACTGATTCTTGAGCCGAAACCGCCGTTCACGGTCATCCCGGGCAGGAGGGTAAATCCGGGAACTTCGGAAATCCCATCCGCCTCGCCGAAGATGGCTGAGGCCAGCGCGATCCGGTAGATGATGATGCCGAACCCGAGGGTAGCCATAGCCAGGTAGTGGCCTTTTAATTTCAGGACCGGGATGCCGATCACAAAGGCGATTATCAGGGCAAGAAGAATGGCGATGATACAGGCGATCCAGGGATGAAAGACCAGGAGAGGTTCGCCGAAGGTGTCGATTTTCCCGACCAGAACGCCAAGGGTTTCCGCCAGTTTTACCAGGATGTGATTCTGGTAGGGGATCAGGTTGTGGGTCGTCAGCATGGCCGACATATAGCCGCCGATGGCGAAGAAACCTGCATGACCGAGGGAAATTTGTCCGGCGTAGCCCATCAGCAGGCAGAGGCCGATGATCACTACGCAATAATAGGCGCTCATGGTCAACTGGGTCAGGTAATAGGTGGTTCCGGTCAACTGGGTCAGGATCTGCACGGCGACCACCAGCGTCAGCAGGATCAGTACAGGAAGGAATTTTTTCATCAGAACTCCTTCAATCCCGCCGCATCACTCCGACCGAAAAGGCCGTGCGGTCTTGCAAAAAGAATGATCAGCAGGATGCCGATCGAGATGGCGTCCTGAAACGCGAGTGGCAGTACACTGATGCTGAAGGCCTCCAGGAGACCGAGCATGAACCCGGCGGCGACCGCCCCCATGCTGTTGCCGAGGCCGCCCATGATGGCGACCGTGAATCCCTTGATGGCAAGCCCGGTGCCTCCGTCATACTGGGTGTAAGTGATCGGCGACATCACGCATCCGGCCAGGGCACCGATCCCCGCGCTGAGCATGAAGGAGAGGGTGACCATGTTGCGGGTGTTGATCCCGCAGAGGGTCGCGGCGGTGCGGTTGGCGGCGCAGGCCTGCATTTTCTGCCCGGTCAGGGTGAATCGGAAAAAAAGACTGAGCAGAACAACCATGACCGAGCAGACCCCCATCACCCAGAGAACCTGCGGTGAGATTCTGGTTCCGAAGATGGAGATGGCGGTGATTTCGTTGCCCATGAAATATGGCAGCGAACGCACACTCTCACCCCAGATATGGAGTGCCGCTTCCCTGATCAGGATCGAGATGCCGATGGTGATGATGATCATCCGCAATACAGACGGCCGGTCGAGCCAGCGGATAAAGATAATCTCAATCAGGGCGCCGATGACCATGGTGAAGAGAACTGCAATGGTAATTGCCACCGGCATCGGCATGATCTGGTTCAGTGAGATGGCGATCATGCCGCCGAGCATCACGAATTCACCCTGGGCGAAATTGATGATTCCGGTGGTGTTGTAAATGATATTGAAGCCGATGGCGACTATGGCATAGATGATGCCGTAAGTCAGTCCGGCAAAGAGGTATTGGAGGAAAAGCTGGCTCGTCATCGGAAAAAACAGTGCCTAAAGTTGTAAGTGCCTAGAGTGCTAAAGTTTATGGTGGCGTGTCGCTAACTTTAGGCACTGTAAACTTTAAACTTCAGGCACTTGGCATACATAAAAAGCCGCCGCCAGGTTGCTACGGCACTGACGGCGGCCGGAAAATACGAAACGGTTATAAACTACTTGGTGTACGGAACGAATTTGCCGTCTTTCACCGTCCACATGGCGAAGGCGTCGATGTCGAGGCCGTTATGATCTTCCGCGGTGAAGTTGAAAATGCCGCCGGTGCCGGCAAAGCCCTTCATGTTTTCAACCGCGTTCCGGACTTTCTCCCGGTCCGTTCCGGCCTGCTCGATGGCGCGGCAGAGAATCTTGAAGGCATCAAAAGCGTGGCCGCCGAAGGTCGAGACCGGCTCGTTGTACTTGCCTTCGTAGTCTTGAGTGTATTTGATCAGCACTGCTTTCTGCGGGTCGCTGTCGGCCAGCATGTCGGGGGCCAGGAGTTTGCCGGCCGGGAAGATGATGCCTTCGGCGGCGGCGCCGCCCGCTTCAACATACTTGATGTTACCGAAGCCGTGACTCTGGAACAGGGGAGCGTCCCAGCCGGCCTGGCGCATGTTCTTGGCCAGAATTCCCTGGGCCGGAACGATGGACCAGTTGACTACGGCCTGGATGTCCTTGTTGGCCATCAGCTTGGCAACAACGGCAGAGAGGTCGGTGGCTTTTTTGTCATACACCTCGGCCATCACCACATTGATTCCGAAAGTGGGGGCGATCTCGAGAAGCTGCTCCTTGCCCGCTTTGCCGAAACCGGTGTTGCCGGCCAGGACCGCGATATTGGTGATCCCCAGATCCTTCATCGCCGTGTAGATTTTCTGGACGGCATGGCTGTCTTTCTGCGGGGTCTTGAAGACATATTTGGCCACCGGGTTGACGATGACCTGGGCGGCGGCGCAGGACAGAAGGATGGTTTTGCCTTCCTCGGCGATCTGTTTGATCTTCATGGTTTCGCCGCTGGTGGAAGGGCCGATGATCGCGAAGACTTTCTCTTCCTCGATCAGCTGTTTGGCGAAGGAAATGGCTTTTTCCGGGTCGCCGCCGGAATCCTTGATGACGAGCTCAACCTTGTGGCCGTCGACGCCGCCCTTGGCGTTGATTTCTTCGGCCAGCATTTCGATGGTCCTGGCCTCAGGGCCGCCGAGAAAGGAGGCGGGCCCGGTGACGGCAAGGATGGCCCCTATTTTGATGGTTTCCTTTTCTTTCTTTGCGCAGCCGGTGGGCAGCAGTAAAGCAAATGTCACCAGTGCGGCTGTGACGGCAATAACACTTGTAGAAATAAATCTTTTCACCTTTTCCTCCTTTCCTTGATCATGGTTATATGGAACCCCTTCAACGCATCTGTTGCAGGTAAGAAAATACCAATTTACTACCGAGCAGGCCCTATAATTACATGGAGTGGACTTCTTCGCCACTTAAAATCCTGATCCCCGCCCCGGTGAAGGCCGCTATGGCCTGTTCCTGATTGTCGAACCGGAACAGCAGAAGCCCCGATTCGCCGCTTTTCTGGGTGAAGGCGTACATGTATTCGACGTTCAGAGATGCCTTGCTGACCACCTGGAGGATCTTGTCGAGCCCTCCTGGTCTGTCTTCAGCGGCCACGGCCACCACCTCGGTAACCCCGACGGTGAAGCCGTTCTCTTTGAGGATCGTCCTGGCCTTGTCGGTGTTGTCGGCGACCAGCCGGAGGATTCCGAAGTCGGCCGTATCGGCAAGGGAGAGCGCCCGGATGTTCACCCCGCCTTCGGCCAGACAATGGCTGATCTCCGCAAGCCGGCCGGATTTGTTTTCAAGAAAAACAGCTACCTGTTGTACCTGCATATTCGTGCCTCCGTCAGATTTTGCGTTTGTCGATCACTCTCTGGGCTTTGCCTTCACTGCGCTGAATGGTTTTCGGCTCAACCAGTTTTATCCGGCTCGAGATTCCCAGCAGGTCCTTGATATTGGTGCGGATGGTCGCGGCCAGTTTTTCAAGGATTTTGACTTCATCCGAGAAGACATCTTCGCTGACCTCGACCTGGACCTCGATGGAATCAAGGTTGCCCTCTCTTTCGACCACGATCTGGTAATGGGGCTCGACCCCTTCCACCTTCATCAGAATCTCTTCAATCTGGGAGGGAAAGACGTTGACGCCCCGGATGATCAGCATGTCGTCGGTGCGGCCGGTGACCTTCGGCATCCGGTAAAAGGTGCGGCCGCAGGTGCAGACATCGGGGATCAGTTGACAGATGTCCTTGGTGCGGTAGCGGATGACCGGGAATGCCTCCTTGGTCAGGGTGGTGAAGACGAGCTCCCCCTTTTCCCCCACCGGCAGGGGTTCAAAGGTGTCCCGGTCGACGATTTCCGGCAGGAAATGGTCCTCCATGATATGCAGACCTTTCTGCTCTTCAAT
Source organism: Pseudomonadota bacterium (assembly GCA_018823285.1). Taxonomy (NCBI): domain Bacteria; kingdom Pseudomonadati; phylum Pseudomonadota; species Pseudomonadota bacterium. The sequence goes on along the minus strand of JAHJIQ010000011.1, from coordinate 18,364 downwards.
ACATTCAACGGCAACTCCCGGTCCCAGAACCTCGGAGAGGCCGTAGATGTCGATGGCTTTGATCTGCAGCCGTTTCTCGATCTCCTGGCGCATCTGTTCGCTCCAGGGTTCGGCGCCGAAGATCCCGACCCGGAGTTTCAACTCTGAGGGATCAACGCCCATATCGGCCATGGTGTCTGCGAGATTCAGGGTATACGACGGCGTCGCGAGCAGCACCGTGGAGCCGAAATCCTTCATGATGGTGATCTGCCGCTTGGAATTCCCCCCGGAGATCGGAATCACCGCGCAGCCCATCTCTTCCGCCCCGTAGTGGGCGCCGAGCCCGCCGGTGAAAAGACCGTAGCCATAGGCGTTGTGAACCACGTCTTTTCTGGTCACCCCGGCGGCGGCAAGGCTTCTGGCCATCATCTCGGCCCACATTTTAATATCCCGCCTGGTGTAGCCGACCACGGTGGGTTGCCCGGTTGTGCCGGAAGAGGCATGGATCCGGACCACCCGTTCCAGGGGAACGGTAAAAAGCCCGAAGGGGTAGTTTTTTCTTAAATCTTCTTTGGTGGTGAACGGCAGCCGTCTGATGTCCTGCAGGGACTTGATGTCTCCGGGAGCGACGCCGGCGTCATCCATTTTCTGCCGGTAATAGGGGACGGTGGCATAGACCCTTTCCACCTGGGATTGTAACCGGGAGAGCTGTACTTTCACGAGCTCCTCCCTGGGCATTGTTTCGGCTTGTTCATTCCAGATCATTGCAGACTCCTTGTTAATGCCTTGGGTGGACTAAAGTTCCAAATGTCCCGAGCATGTTGATACGTAACATCCTCAACTCTTCACTTTACATTTTTAACCCTTCATTCCCTTTTGCCGCTTTCCTGCCTGCCCGGAACACTTCAAGGTTCGCCTCCAGGAAGCGGGCGGGGATCTTGTCGTTGATTACCTTGATGAAGGTCTTTTCCGGAATCGGCAGGATGCTTGAGAGGGCGCCGACCAGAGAAACGTTGGCAGCCTTGACGTTGCCCGCCTTTCTGGCAATTTCGAAGCCGTCGATGGGGATGACTTTCAGACCCCGTTTTTTTAGTTCGGAAATAATATCGGCCGGGTATTCGGTTTTGCCGGTGGCGACGGCCGGGGGCATGATCTTCTGGGTGTTGATGATCACCGTGCTGCCCTGGTGCAGATAAGGCAGATAGCGCATTGCTTCCATGGTTTCGAGGGCGATCAGGACGTCGGCGGTGCCCGGTTCGATCAGCGGCGAGTACACTTTTTTGCCGTAGCGCAGATGCGCTTCCACCGAGCCTCCCCGCTGGGCCATGCCGTGAACTTCGCTTTTCTTGGCGTCCATTCCGGAGGCCAGCAGGGCAAAGGCAATGAGTTCACTGGCCAGCAGGATTCCCTGGCCGCCGACCCCGCAGAGGAGAATGTTGCCGCTGTTCTTCATGATTTCTCCTCCCCGTCGACGATCGCATCGAATTTACAGAGCTGCTTACAGAGGCCGCAGCCGACGCACATCACCTCATCTATTCTTGAAATTCCCTTCTGGGCTTTTTTGCCTCCCCGTGCCGCAACTTCCTCGGCGGTGAGCGGTTCCCAGTGAATGGCCGGGCAGCCGATCCGCAGGCAGGCGGTGCAGCCCGTGCAGTTGTCGGTATTAGAGTGCAGGGGAATTTTCTTTCGTTTCTTTTCTTCCGGGATCAGGACACATGGGAAACGGGTGATAACGACCGACGGCTCATCCCGCTCGATCTCCTCTTTCAGCGCGTCATGGGTTTCCTTGATGTTCTGCGGATTGACCGTCCGGACGTGTTTCACGCCAATGGCGCGGCAGAGTTCTTCAAAGTTGATCGAGTTGGCCGGCTCGCCCATCAGGGTGGAGCCGGAGGCGGGGTTCGGCTGGTGGCCGGTCATGGCGGTGATCCGGTTGTCGAGGATGATGACCGTGGAATAATCCTTGTTGTACACGGTATTGATCAGCCCGGTGATCCCGGAATGGATAAAGGTCGAATCGCCCAGCACCGCGACGATCTTGCCTTTGCCCTCGTCACCGAGGGCCTTGGCCATGCCGTGGGCCACGCCGATGCTCGCGCCCATGCAGACACAGGAATCCATGGCGGAAAGAGGCGGCAGAAAACCCAAAGTGTAGCAGCCGATGTCTCCTGAGACGAACACCTTGAGACGGTTCAGGTTGTAGAACAGCCCGCGGTGCGGACATCCTGCGCACATGTTGGGCGGTCTGGGGACCAGTTCGACGGGAGCGAAATCCGTTTTCCCCGCTTTCCCGCTCACCCCCGTGCGGACAACGGCGGTGGTCAATTCCCCGATGGCCGGGATCATGTCCTTGCCGTGACATTTGATGCCCATGGCTTTGATCTGCGTTTCAAGGAACGGATCGAGGTCTTCAATGACGATCAGCTCTTTTACTTTCGATGCGAACTCTTTGATCAGGGATTGAGGAAGGGGGTTGACCAGTCCGAGCTTTAGGAAGGAGGCCTCCGGGAAGGCTTCCTTCGCGTACAGATACGAGGTGCCGGCGGCGATGATGCCCCGTTTTTTATCACCCCATTCAATGGTGTTGAGAGACGAGTGGTCTGCCATCAAGGCGAGTTTTTCCATCCGTTCGGCCACAGCCAGACGGCGCTGTCTGGCGTTGGCGGGCAGCATGACAAACTTTGCCGGCATTTTTTCAATTCCGGGAGTCACTTTTGAGGCGGTAATCGGGCCGGATGCGACGATGCCTTTGACATGGGCCACCCTGGTGCAGCTTCGTAGAAGGACCGGGGTGTCAAACTCCTCGCTGATCTCATAGGCCTGCTTCAGGTACTCTTTGGCCTCGGCCGGATCCGACGGCTCCAGCATCGGCAGCTTGGCGGCCCATGCGTAATTGCGGCTGTCCTGCTCGTTCTGGGAGCTGTGCATGGTGGGATCGTCGGCCACGATAATGACCAAGCCTCCCCGCACCCCGGTATACGAGGCGGTGAAAAGGGGATCGGCGGCCACGTTTAGTCCCACGTGTTTCATGGTGGCCAGGGCGCGGACTCCGGCAAACGAGGCGCCGATGGCCACTTCCAGGCCCACTTTTTCGTTGGGGGCCCACTCGGTATAGACATTGTCGTAGCCGGTCAGGTTTTCGAGTATTTCCGTGGAAGGGGTTCCGGGGTACCCGGAGGCGACTTTGACCGTGGCTTCGTGGGCTCCCAAAGCCAGGGCCTCGTTCCCTGAAAGCCAGAGCGTCTCCGGCGAAGATTCTTGCTGCGTCACTTTTGGCTCCTGTCTGGATATGATTGGCTTGCAGCCGGTCGTTGAACACGAGCGTGTAACGACCAAGGCTATGAGGTAAGCGGCTTTTTTACCATTAAATCATTGCAAGTTCAAGGTTGAAGCCGCCTCCTGACCCCCTGGTGGATTCAGAGGCCTTTGTTGCATGGCGCTGATGAATTTTTTTGACTCTGTACGGGGCATTCTCTATACTTTGTACATCATGATGCCGTTCCTGGCTCTTCTTCCCGGTTCGGTTCGGCAATCAGTTCAAGGAGGGTGCTGTTGAACAGTTATATTCTGTGGAATGATTCTTACCGGGTGGGAATTGAAGAAATTGATGAACAGCACCGGAAGCTGTTCGAGGAAATCAACAATCTTCTGAATGCAGTCCGGGAAAGTCTTGATGCGGATATTGTCGAGCATCTCCTCAACGAAATGACCAATTATGTGGATTGCCATTTCAGGGCCGAACAGCTCTATCTTGAGAAACACCCCCGATTCAAGGAGCATTACCTGATGCACTGGGAGTTTACCAGGAAGAATATGGAACTGGTGAAAATGTTCCAGGAAAGCAGGGAATCTGCCGGCAGGGAGATGGCGGATTTTCTGGTAAACTGGCTGCTGAAGCATGTTATTCACGTCGACAGGGAATATTTTCTGGAAATGGCGGATCTCGGCCTGTTGCCCTGACAGGGTTCATGGCGGGCGGGTTACAATTAACCTCTAGGAAAAGCGAGGACATCAGTGGTTATGGAAACTTTGGAGTGGAACGACTCTTACGGGGTAGGCGTTGAAGAGATTGACCGGCAGCACCAGCGCCTTTTTGAACTGGTCAATATTCTTGGCCGGGCGGTGGCCGATGGTCGGGAAGAAGATATCATCGGCCATGTGCTGGTGGACATGGCCGGCTATGCGGAGGAGCATTTCAAAAGCGAACAGCTTTATCTGGAAAAGCATGCTGATTTTAAAGATCACTTCATGGCGCACTGGGATTTCACCAAAAAATGCATGGAGCTGGTCTTCGCTTTCCGGAAGGACAAGAAGGTATCGGCTGACACCTTGAACTATCTGATCCAATGGCTCAAAAAACATATCCTGGAAGTCGACCGGCAATTTTTCAAGGAGCTTGGCGAGCAGGGGTTATTGTAGGCCTCGCTCAATTTCCTGACCCAGGTCAAGGTTTTTTGCGCCCGTCCTTCACTATAATGGGAGGAAAATTTGGAGGCGATCAGTGACTATCAAGGATTTAATGAAAACAGCCGGGTTGACCAGGCTCCGGGTTATCGTCCAGGCGTCCTTTGCCCTGTTCTGCCTGTATTCCGGGTACCGGTTTTACCTTTTTTATCTCTGGGCGATGGGACGATCCGAGTCGTATGTTCCCAGGCCTCCAGCCGTTGAGGCTTTTCTGCCCATCGGCGCCCTGGTCAGCTTGAAGCGGTTTTTTCTGACCGGGGTGTATGATCACATCCATCCGGCCGGGCTGACCATTTTTATAGCCGCTATTTTGCTCGCCTTTTTTTTCCGGAAAGGATTTTGTGGCTGGATCTGTCCGGTGGGTTTTGTCTCCCATCAGGCGGAGAAGCTCGCCCTGAAACTGAAAATCCTCTGGAAGCCTCCAGTCTGGCTCGACTATCAGCTGCTGGCGATGAAATATCTGCTGCTCGGTTTTTTTGCCTTTCTGATTCTGGTCAAGATGGACGTGCGATCCATTGAAGGCTTTAACCGCTCCCCGTACAATATGGCGGTTGATGCCAAGATGCTGCTTTTTTTTCTGGAGCCGACCGCTCTCACCATCTGGGTGATGTCCTTCCTGGTTGCGGCATCCTTTTTTCTGCGCAATTTCTGGTGCCGGTATCTCTGTCCGTATGGCGCATTGCTCGGGATAATCGCCTTGGTCAGCCCGGTGCGGGTCAGGCGGGATCAGGAAACCTGTATCGATTGTAAAAGATGCGAAAAAAAATGCCCCGGTTCCATTCCGGTCAGCAACCGGATTTCGGTATGGAGTCCGGAATGCATCGGCTGCCTGGAATGCATTGCCACCTGCCCGGTGCCCGATTGCCTGACGGTGTCGGTTTACTGCAGTATACGTCTGTCGCCGTTTCTGCTTCCGGTTGCGGTGGTGTCTCTCTTTCTGCTGATCTGGGCAATTGCTCTTGCTACCGGCCACTGGCAGACCGAGGTACCGGTGGACATCTTCAAAAAGTACTATCAGCTGGGAAGCCGACTGGTCCACCCGTGATTGGTATTGTGGAAATGTGTCTGACATGAAAAACGGAGCAAGATTACGAGGGGAACTTTTATATTTAGCTGATTCAAAAGCGAAAGCGGTTCAAGTTTTCCCCTGAGCCGCTTTCGCTTCATTTCTTGATCTCTTGTTATCTGGTCAGGTGCCGGTATTTGATCCGGTGGGGCTGGTCTGCCTCGTGGCCGAGGCGGGCCTTGCGGTCTTCCTCATATTCTGAGTAGTTGCCGTCGAAGTACACCACCTGGCTGTTGCCCTCGAAGGCGAGGATGTGGGTGGCGATTCGATCCAGAAACCAGCGGTCATGGCTGATCACCACGGCGCAGCCGCCGAAATTCTCCAGCGCTTCCTCCAGGGCGCGCAGGGTGTTGACGTCAAGATCGTTGGTCGGCTCGTCGAGCAGAATGACGTTGGCGCCTTCCTTGAGCATCTTCGCCAGGTGGACCCGGTTGCGCTGCCCTCCCGACAGGAGCCCTACTTTCTGCTGCTGCTCGGTGCCGGAAAAATTAAAACGCGCCACGTAGGCCCTGGAGTTGACCTCGCGGTTGCCGAGCATCAGGGTCTCGCTGCCGCCGGTGATTGCCTGCCAGATCGTATGTTCTGGATTGAGGTCATCTCTGCTCTGGTCCACATAGGCGAGGGTGACGGTGTCGCCGATCTTGAATGAGCCTGAGTCGGCGGTTTCCTGACCGGTGATCATTCTGAACAGGGTGGTCTTGCCGGCGCCGTTCGGGCCGATGACCCCGACAATACCGCCGGGGGGAAGGGAAAAGGTCATGTTCTCGACCAGCAGACGATCGCCATAGGCCTTGCTCACCTTGTCAGCTTCGATGACCAGTTTGCCGAGGCGTGGACCGGGCGGGATATAGATCTGCAAGTCACGCACTTTGTCCTGGCCTGCTTCTTCCAGCAACTTGTCGTAGGCGGTGATCCTGGCTTTAGCCTTGGCGTGCCGCCCTTTGGGGTTCATCCTGATCCACTCCAGCTCCCGCTGCAGGGTTTTCTGCCGGTCGGATTCCTGCTTTTCCTCCAGGGCCAGTCGTTTCTGTTTCTGGTCGAGCCATGAAGAGTAGTTCCCTTCCCATGGAATACCGCGGCCCCGGTCGAGTTCGAGGATCCAGCCGGCCACGTTGTCGAGGAAGTACCGGTCGTGGGTGACCGCGATGACCGTGCCGTGGTAGCGCTGCAGGTGTTGTTCGAGCCAGGAGACGGTTTCCGCATCCAGGTGGTTGGTCGGTTCGTCAAGGAGGAGAATGTCCGGTTTTTTCAGGAGCAGACGGCAGAGGGCGACCCTTCTTTTCTCGCCGCCGGAAAGAATTTTGATCGAAGTGTCGCCAGGAGGGCAGCGCAAAGCGTCCATGGCCATTTCCAGCTTGGAATCCAGATCCCAGGCGTCGAGAGCATCCAGTTTGTCCTGCACCTTGCCCTGTTTTTCGATGAGGGCATTCATTTCGTCATCGGACATCGGTTCGGAAAACTGTTCGTTGATCCGGTTGAACTCGGCCAGCAGATCCACGGTTTCCTGGACCCCTTCCTCGACAATGTCCCTGACCGTTTTTCCGGGATCAAGATTTGGTTCCTGTTCCAGAAAACCGATGGTGTAGCCGGGGGAAAGATGGATTTCGCCGTTAAACTCCTGGTCCACCCCGGCCAGAATTTTCAACAGCGAACTTTTGCCTGAACCGTTCAGTCCCAGAACCCCGATCTTCGCCCCGTAAAAATAGGAGAGCGAGATGTTTTCGAGAACCGGTTTTTTGTTAAAGAATTTACTCACCCGGATCATCGAGTAGATGATCTTGTTGCCTTCTGCCGCCATGTGTTCCTCCGCATTATAAAAACTCCAGGAATATCCTGTGCTGCACCAAATATTGTCAGACAGATAGCCGTTTCGGCCAAAAATTGTCAACATTTATAAATGATTCTTCAGATATCTGATGCTTGTATATTGAAATATTCAATGGTATCAGTAAAATCTACGTAGTTTGATTCAATTTTTTCGGATGGCCCGGATGTTGCTACATAATAAATTTGACAAGACGTCGACGTTCGTGACTCAATGAATAGTGTCCAGGCGGCGTGGGAAATAGATTGATAACAAAATGTTTGTGTAAAGATTTCTTTCGATATATATTCAGCCAAAAAGTACTGATTATCAAAAAGACCTGCCTATGAAAAAGAATGCGGATGTCATCAGCAAACACGAAGAGCTTGTTGCCAAGCATATCCGGGAAGGAAACACCGACGAAGCGATAAAATCACTTCTCTTTCTCATCACCAAATACGCCCAGGGTCAGGACTTCGAAACTGCGGAAACCCTTCGGGAGAAGATAATTTCCGTAGACCCGATGGCCCTTACCGAGGCGATCAAGGCCCATGAAATTATCGAGCGGGCCCGCACCAGCCCTTCCGATAAGGGGCATATGGAGATCTGGGCCAAGCTTTATGACAAGCTGACCATCGACGAAGCGAATACTCTTTTCAACGATATGCAGGATGTGGTTTTTCGTCCCGGGCAGGCGATATTTGAACAGGGAGGCAATAATTCAAATCTCTATTTCTGCAACTCCGGCCAGGCCAAACATCTCTATACCAAGGACAACCGGGAGATTTTTATCAAAAAAGTGGCTCCGGGGAATATTGCCGGGGAAGATACGTTTTTTGACGCCTCGCTTTGCACAACGAGTCTGGTGGCAATCGACAAGGTGAAAATGCAGTATCTCGATCGAGACACATTAAACCGGTGGCGGCACACCGCACCGGAACTCGAAGCGAAGGTGCGCAGTTTTTCGGACAAGGAAACCAAGGTCCACGATCTTCTGAAAAAAAATGCCATGGATCGGCGGACCCAGAAACGGGTCGGTTTGCCGGGCAGAGTGCTGATCAAGCTGGTCAATGAAGAAGGGGTGCCGATCGGCAAGACCCTGCGCGGGAATATGGGTGATGTTTCGGTGGGTGGCGTTTCGTTCCATATCAACGTGAAAGATCGTACTCACGCGCAGTTGCTGTTGGGAAGAAGGCTGCATGTGAAATTCAGCATGCCCCCGACCATGTCTTATGTCGAGAGGCTGGGGCTTGCCCTGGGGGTAAGGTTTAACGGCCCCGGAAGTGACGACAAGGATGACTACTCGGTCCACATCAAATTTGAAAAGATGTTGGGGCACCGTGAATTGGTTGATGCGGAAAAATTCCAGAAGGTGGTGGCGATTCAGCGGTAATCGGATCCACCGGAGACTGGTTTATCAAGCGGCCGCCCTTGTTCATTTGGCTGGGGCGGCCTTTTTTTGTCATGATCAGGCGGAAAGTTCTTCCACTATCTGGTTGGCGGCCTGTTCGATTTCTCCGAGCGCTTCGTGTTCCTGCGGGCAGATGGTGATCAGGTAGTAACGTTCATCGAGGATGGAGCACCAGTGGAGAATGAGTTTGTCCGACTCGTTCAGGTCCATTACCAGGTTGTTCGCGTCGGGCATTTCAAGAATCGAGCCCGCTTTAATGAGCGATTCGCCAAGGACCGAACTGTAGGTTGCCAGCGTTTCACCGCCAAGCGGGCTGTTGTATTCAGCGAGGAGAAAACCCATCTCGTCGGCCAGCAGCGCTCCATGGCATAACCCCTTTTCGCACAGATCACCGAGGATTCTTTTCAGCTGATCGCTGCGTCGGTCAACCCAGACAATATCCGCCCCGTTCCTGCCTCCGGCCAGATCCCGCTCAAGTTCATGATCACTCAGGATCGAATCCGTCAGGGTTTCATCAACTTTCGCCCCGCCACTTTTTCCAGCGATGATCTCCCCTGCCAGCGCCTCATACAGGGCTGCCAGTTTTTTCCCTCCCGCCATTTTAGCAACCGGCAGCGCCTTTACACTGGCCTTGTCATACAGAGTGTCGTAGGGGAGCATGGTTTTGAAAAAAAGGCTTAAGGGAAGTCTCGACCTGAGCAGCTTCAGGTATCTTTTCTCTACCCCGTTTTTTTCGTCATACATCGAGACCAGGATTCCGGCGAGCTTCAAGCCGGGTTTTATGGTTTTTCTGATCCAGACGAAGAGCTGCAGAAGCCTGGCCACGGATTTGATGGTACTGGCCCGGCAGTTGATCACGTGGATGAAGGAGTCACTGGCCGCCAGCAGCTCTCTGGTGATCAGGCCGACACCGACCGGGGCGTCAAACAAAACGTAGTCGAACTCCGCAAGGTCGGTATTCAGAAGTTCCCGGAGACGGCCTGATTGCGCCTGCTCCTCGAAGAAGGAAATATCCTCAGGCGCTTCGATGCCGGTGCCGATTACCGCCAGGTTTTCAGAGGCATCAATAAAAACCCGGACTTCAGGAAAAGTCGCCTCTCCCTTTAAAATCGTGACCAGCCCTTTGACCGTGGTAAATCTTAAGTTACAGGCGACGCCGATTCCTCCCTGGGGGTCGCTGTCCACCAGGAGAACCTTTTTCCCGAGCATGCTCAAGGCATACCCGAGATTCAGGGTAGTTGTGGTCTTGCTGACTCCGCCCTTGTGGCTGGCAACGGTTATTCTTGTGGTCACAGTGTTCCTCCCCGGCGTTTGCAAACCCATTCGGCCGGAATCATTCCTCGATTTTCAGATAATAACAGCACATATGGTTGTCCAGGGTTTTGTCAACGATCGACTTGTCCACCCCCGTTTCCGCAATCCATTTTTCGGCAAAACCCTTCTTGCCCGAACCGGCTTTACAGCCGAGCTGGTAGATCCTGATTTTTTTGCCGCCGATTTTTATTTTCTCGGCAATGGCGCTTCGCATGGGCTGGTGGACGGAACAGAAGGGACTTACTCCGGCGCCCTCGCCGACCCGGTACATGTCGGTCACCTTGCTTGGTTTATTGAATTCGGTGGTGAAATCGGCATAGCCGTCCGGCAGTTTTTCAAAAACACCGGTGTAGTTCTGAATCGATGGTCCGAACGGGCATTTTTCCAGGCCGAAGACGAATTCTCCCTGGTGCGAGGCCTTTCCTTCAACCTGGGTGATCGGGTTTGTCGACTTTTCAATGGCGGCCAGAAAATCTTCAAAGGTGTCATATGCGGTTTCGTGGATCTTTTCCGCAGTGTTGATCGCATTTCTGATCAACGTGCCCTTTGCTGCCGCGGCTCCGCTCATGGTGATCATTACCTTGATCATGTCAAGGAAGCTGATATGTGCTATGTCCAGTATTTTTCCTTCAGCCATGATATGTTTCTCCAGGTGTCTCCTGCCTGTTTCCGAGCAGGATTATCGGGTTTTTCTCTCCGGCAAAATCGATGCCCACTGTTGATTTGCCCCGGGTGTCGGCGTGCGGTATGGGTCATGTGTCAGGGTCGGCAGAGAGGATGCCTGCCGGCGACAGGAGTTCCTGTTCCCAGCGATCCCCGGCTGCTGTTACCGACCGGATCAGATCGCAGCGGTGCTTGCAATTTCCCGGGAATGCTTTTTGATCTTCAGCCTGATCATCCCGAGGTTGGCTTCCTTTTCGGCCACGATCACCAGAAAGGCCTCTTCGCCGATGGGTGACAGCATCACCGGGCCGTTGTCGTATTCGATCATGCTCATGCTCATCCCGCCTTTGCCCAGCTGGGCGCCCATCGACTCGGAAGCGCCGAAACCGCTTGAAGCGATGGCCCCGATCATTTCGGTGTCTATGCCGGAGATGGCGATGCTGTCGAGCAGAAAGCCGTCCCGACCGACCAGGCAGGCAGTGTTGACCCCCGGTATGTTGGTGAATTCAGTCAATACATCTTTTAGTTCTGCCATTACCTCATCCTCCTCGTGGTTGATATGCTTTTTCCCGCCATCTTTTTTGGTTGGCTCCTTGATGGGGGTGCGGGCTTTATTATTTGCCGAAACGAACAGGTCTTCCGCCTTATCCAGTCCGGCAAGGTTGAACTCCTCATCTTTCCGGCTTATGCCGGCATTCGCTTCATCGAACCTTCTGGCGCCCTCGATCAGCAAGGCCTCTATCGGCAGGTCGATGGTTCGGGACGGGAAGTTGGAGACATTCATCGAGTCAAGAACCCCGCCCTTGAATTCCAGTATTCGATAAAAAGCCTCCTCGCCTTCCAGATCGTCGCAGATTGCATGAATGATCTGCCCTTCATCAAAATAGATGATTCCCTGTTGCTCTCCATCCTTGACCCGTAAAGCAGAAGTGACCCTCGACATCCCCTTGATCTGGATGACATCGGTCAGCCCGACCCCGGAGACGGTTCCCTTGAACATGTTGTCTTCGCGCAGGGCATGGGCCACCATGTCTCGCAACGCATTAATGTCAAAGGGTTTTTCGATGAAATGGAGGCTGCCGCGCAGGATCGCCTCCTTTTTGAATTCCGTGGATGGAAAGGCGGTCATGATGATGACCGAGGTGTAGGTATAACGGTTCTTGATCTCGATCAGGAGATCGAGACCGCTGATCCCCGGCATTTTGATGTCGGTAATGACCAGATCAATTCTTCGGCTGTTGAGAATCTCCAGAGCTTCTTCTCCGGACGAGGCGGTCATGATCTCAGCCTGCAGGTTTTCATTGTTGAGGTTTTTCTGCAGAGACCAGATCATGTCTTCTTCATCATCAACGATCAGGATCTTTTTCTTGACGGTTTTGTCGCTCACGCCGATACCCATTCTTGAGTTGAAATGAATCTGAATTCGTCGGGGTCATTCCCGGACAGTGGAGATACAATATCAACTATCGTGCCACGGTTGTATGGGCGGGATACATTTTGTTTTTATCCAATGATTTCAGATGCTTGCTGGTGTTCAAGGACAAGTGGGGAGATGGGTGGTCCGGGGCAGGGCCAGGGTCGGGTGATCAGATTTCGACCAGGTGGCCGGAATCCGATCAACGGTTGAGTTTTTCCCGCAGGGTGGTTCTGGAAATGTCGAGGATGCGTGCCGCCTGGGACTTATTGTTGCCGGTTGCCTGGAGCACTTTTCGGATATGCAGGGTTTCCATTTCCTGCAGGGTCAGTCTTTCCTCATCCTGTGAGGTGGGCATCTTTTTCTTCAGTCCGGTGCTGTGCAGGCGGTCACCGTTGCAGTAGATGACTCCGCGCTCAATATGATTTTTCAGCTCTCTCACATTGCCCGGCCAGTCATGGTCCCGGATCTCCTTTTCCGCATCGGGGGTAAAGCCCCTGATCTTTTTCTTCATCTCCCGGGAAAAGGTATCGAGAAAAATCGCAGCCAGGAGGAGGACGTCATCACCCCGGTCTCGTAGCGGTGGAATCTGAATATTCAGCACATTGAGCCGGTAGTAGAGATCATCGCGGAAACGTCCGGTCCGAATCTCTTCGGCAATGGAAACATTGGTGGCCGCAATGATCCTGACATTGACCTGAATGTCTTTTGCGCCGCCGACCTTTCTGAAGGTTGATTCCTCGATAAGTCTCAACAATTTGGGCTGCAGATCAAGCGGCAGGTTGCCGATCTCGTCGAGGAACAGGGTGCCGCCGTCGGCCATTTCCACCAGGCCCTTACGGGATTCCCTGGCATCGGTAAAGGCGCCTTTTTCATGGCCGAAAAGCTCTGATTCCATGATCGCGGGAGAGAGGGTGCCGCAGTCAATCTTGACAAAAACCCCTTCTCCGGATTGAGATTGCCGGTAGATTGCTCGGGCGACAAGTTCCTTGCCGGTCCCGGTTTCACCGGTGATCAGAACCGGCGCCTTGACCCGGGCGGCGGTCTCAATCTCGGCTCTGAGGCGGACCATGCCCGGTGAATTTCCCAGCATATTGTCCGTTTTGTTGGTTTCCCTGGCGTGCAGGGCGGCCTGCTTGAAGGAGAGTCGGCCTGCGATCAGCCGGGTCAGGATATGTCTGAACTCAAGGAGTTCGAAGGGCTTGATAATATAGTCGACGGCGCCCCCTTTTAGGGAATTCACCGCGGATCTGGCATCGTTCATCCCGGTCAGCATGACCACGTCCACGTCCGGCGCCGTCTCATGGATCGGGGTGAGCAGTTCGATGCCGTTCGCATCGGGCAGACCGATGTCGAGGAAGACCAGATCGATCACCTGGCTGCCGAGGATTTGCAGCCCTTCTTCGCCGGAGCCCGCCGCAAAGGGGGTGTACCCTTCCTTTCTCACCAGATCGGACAATACCAGTCTGATGTCTTCCGAATCCTCTATGATCAGAACTTTTGCCATGGGCTATCATACACTGAAAAAAAGAATGAAGGTTGCACCTTTTTTCCGGTTCCGGTCGATGTAAATCCCGGCGTTGTTCTCTTTCAGGATCCGATAAACAATTGACAGCCCGAGGCCTGAGCCGTCGTGTTTGTTGGTAAAAAATGGTTCGAAGACCTTGTCGGAGATCTCGTCGGGAATCCCGCAGCCGTCATCACTGAAATGAACCGATACGAAGTTTTTGTGTTCCAGCAGCCACGGGAAGAGATCGGTATCGAACGGATGCTTGCCGCCATTGTAAGATTCCGCTTTGACGCTGATGGTGCCGCCCTGCTTGATGGCATCGATGGCGTTCAGCATCAGGTTTAAGAAAACCTGCTGGATCTGGTTCGGGTCGACCATGATGTCGGGGAGTTTTGGCTGGTAGCTTTCCTGCAGGGCAATCCGGCATTTGCTGATCCGGGAGCTGACCAGGGGCTTGATATCATCCATGATTTTCTTCAGCGAAATTTTCACCTGCTTGGGCTCCGGGGGCCTGGCATAGGTGAAGAAATCGGTGAGGAGGATATTGAGCCGGTCCACCTGCTTGATCACCCGCTGGATATATTCTTTCTTGTCGTCTCCTGCGGGCAGCTGTTCGTCGATCGCCTGGGACATGGTCCTGATTCCGGCCAGGGGGTTTCTCACTTCGTGGGCCACTGCGGAGGCGATCTCGGCAATGGTGCTGAAGCGGTTCATCTTTTCCATCTCCGCCTGGATCTTTTTCAGGTCCGTGACATCCTTCAAGGTGATGATCGTCCCCTGTTCCTGCCCGGAAGCATCTTCCCGCGGCACGGTGGTGTATTCGAATATTTTCTTGCCGGAACCTGAAGTTCTGGTTTTCAGCGATATTTCCGCCCGCTCAAACCGGTTCTGCCCTTCCCCCTTTCTGATCTGTTCGGCGGCAGTTTTTCCGATGACTTCGGCAAGCGTTCGGCCCAGAGGGTCATCGTTATAAAAGGATCTAATCAACAGTTCTCCGGCGGGGTTTGTTTTTTCAATCCGCCCTTCCTTGTCAAGGATCATCAGCCCGCGATCGAGGCTGCCGATAACCGATTCGTTGAATTTTTTCTGGTTGTCGAGGTCTCTGATGGTCAGCTTGAGGCTGTCGACAAGTTCGACCAGCTGGGTATCCATTTTTTTCCTGGCGAGAATCCCGGCCAGGACGTTGGCGATCGCGGAAAGGGTTTCCAGTTCCTGGCCGTCCTGCCGGTGGCCTTCTTCAATGTACAGGGCGATCACACCAAGGACTCTGCCCTCGTATCTGATCGGGACACAGTAATGGCCGTGGGGTTTCATCTTGTCGAAGGTGAAATCATGACTGCTGTCGATACATTCGACAAACTGGATCTCGCCGGAGCGTGCCGCCCTGCCGCAATGACAGGTGCCGAAAGGGACCTGGCTGCAGGTTGCGATCTGCTGCGCCGAGAATCCTCGCTGGACTTTTAGCACCAGGGTTTCAGGATTGTCTTCAACCAGAAGAATCGCTCCGCTGGGCAGGAGTTTGATGGTTTTAATCGACAGGATCAGCTCAAGAATCAGTTCCAGCTGGTCTTCCATCGATCCGGCCATCAGTGACACATTGAGCAGGGCGTTGACGATCTGCTGGTCGTTGAGGGAGCGGTTCAGCCTCTTTTCCCTTTCCCATCGTTTGGAAATGTCCCTGGCAAATACAGCCAGCAGCGGACTTTTTTCGGTGGAGACGTCGGTGACCAGCAGTTCGACGGCAACCTTGCGGCCGTCTTTATGATTGATTTTTTTTTCAACCTGGAGGCTCCCGACATTGTCGGTGATCCCGGGGAGTATGGGACCGGAACCGTTGGTGATCACTTCGGAAAATTTTCGGTCAAGGGCTTCCTTTTCGGTCCAGCCGAAGATGTTTTCCGCCGCGGTGTTCCAGGAGGTGATGACTCCGGCCTGGTTGACGGTGATGATCGCTTCAAGGGCGTTTTGGATAATAACTTGTTTTTCCGGCATTATTCTGGCGCTCGATTGAATTGATTTTCCGATTTCCTGCTTGACCCGTGCCGTTGCAGAGGCTAATCTGTCTGCCCGGAGCCGCGCTCCCGGGAGGTGCTGCCACAGTGTGGTAGCAGGGTGATATTTGCCTGATGACCTTGAAAAGTCAAGGAATTTCACCGGGAGCATACTACTGATTTACTACCGGGATGGCGGTTTCGGCGCTGATTTTGCCGTGATTTAACGTAAACTGGATCTGTCATGCAACTTGATGTTCCTGTGATTGGAATCCTGCGGGGGGTGGAAGGCTCTTTTTTCAGGGAGCTGATGGCGGTTGCCTTTGGCGCCGGTCTTCAGGCCATGGAAATAACCATGAATACCCCGGGCGCTGTTGATATTGTCGCGGGCTGCCGGGGAGATGTCCCGGCCGACAGGTACCTCGGGATGGGCACCGTCCGGTGTCTTGAGGAGGCTCGTGCGGCAATTGACTGCGGAGCGATGTTTCTCGTGACACCTAACACCAGTGTCCGGGTTATTGAATTTGCCGGGAAGAAAGGTGTGCCGGTCATAGCGGGGGCTTTTACTCCCACCGAGGTGTATACCGCCTGGTCTGCGGGAGCGGAGATGGTCAAGGTGTTTCCCTGTGGTGTTGTGGGTCCGGAATATATCAGGGAGTTGAGGGGCCCTTTTGACCAGATCCCGATGATCGCCGTCGGCGGGGTGAATATTCACAATATCGGCGACTATTTTGCCTGCGGCGCGGCAGGGGTGGGAATAGGGAATTCCCTTTTCGGCCGGGCGGCAATGGCCGAAAAAGACCTTGAATCCGTCGCGAAAAACGTAGGGGAATATCTCAATGCCATCAGAAAAGCGACCGCCGACAGCATTGCAAAATATTAATATTTAAGAGTAAGATAAATCGGGCCGTGGTTCCGGCCCCCAACAGGCTTTTTCATTCATTAAAGGAGAAAGGAAAGTGTACAGGCCCCAGATTAAAGTGATCGACTGCACCGTCAGGGATGGCGGTTTGATGAACAAGTGGCAGTTCAGTGAGGATTTCGTGCGCAATGTCTATCATGCCCTCGGCAAGGCGGGGGTTGATTATATGGAGATCGGCTATCTCAGTTCGGAGGGGATGTTTTCCCGGGATGAGATGGGACCCTGGAAATTCTGTGCGGAAAAGGACTTGAGGCGGGTCATCGGCGACGGGGAGAAGAAGGTCAAGCTCTCGGCGATGGCTGATATCGGCCGGATAGAGTTTGACGATATCGTGGTCAGCAGTGAAAGTTCCCTGGATATGATCAGGGTCGCCTGTTATGTCCACCAGATTGACAAGGCGATCGCGCTGGCCCACCATTGCATGGACAAGGGATATGAGACGACCATCAACCTGATGGCCATTTCCACCGTCAACGAACGGGACCTTGAAGAGGCTTTGAACGATCTTGCCCAGAGCCGGGTGCCGATCATCTATCTGGTTGACAGCTATGGGTTCTTCTATTCCGAACACATCGATGTACTGGCGAAGAAGTATATGACCAGCCTGCCCGGCAAAACCATCGGTATTCATTGCCACAACAATCAGCAGCTCGGTTTCGCCAACACCATTTCAGCGATCATCAACGGGGTCAACTTCCTTGATGCGACCCTGTATGGAATCGGCCGGGGCGCGGGAAACTGCCCGCTTGAACTTCTGATCTCCTTCCTGAAGAATCCAAAATTCAACGTCCGTCCTCTGATTGAAGTTATCGAGAAGGAGGTCCTCCCCTGGAGCAAGAAAATCGACTGGGGGTACTCAATTCCCTACATGGTTACCGGAACCCTGAACCAGCACCCGCGGACGGCCATTGCCTTGATGGAGTCCAAGGACAAAGATAATGTGACCGACTTTTTTGATCAGGCGACCTCGCTTCCGACCTGATCATTAAACCAACCCTGCGGAGCTGGATATGACCCTCGACCGCTCCCGGATGATTGCAATGATAATGCTCTGCCTCAAGTATTTTCCCGGCGGAGAGTCCACAGACCGGAGGGTCTAACCAAAGTCGGCCTCAAGGCCCAAGGGAGACGTTATGATCAGCAGCTATCGCCCGCAGAAGATCAATCGTCGTTTTGTGAGGGTGGCTTCTCTGGTTGCCCTCTGTCTTTTCTGTCTGCCGGCCATATCCGCCAGTGTAGATGCCAGTCGATTCAGCGCATACATCGAAAAGCATGCCAACGGCTGGATCGACTGGGATCAGGGGCTCATCTATGGTGTCGGGCGCGGTTATCTGAGCGGCAACAACAATTCGAAACCGAGGGCGCAGGGGGCTGCCAACCTGCTGGCATCGGCGAGCATCGTCAAACTTGCGGCCGGGATTCACCTCGACGACCGCCGGACCCTCGAAACCATCGGCAGCGGCAGGGTTACGATCAAACTCAACGCTTTCCTGCAGGACAAGCAGATTCAGAGCACCTTTGTCGACAATGTCCCCGATCCTTATTTCGAGGTGATCAACGTCGCTTTGATGAAAGGGGTATCCGGCCTTACCGCCAAGCTTCTGGATCATTTCGGCAGTGAACCTTCATGGCGGGATTTCCCGGTCCGCCCCTTGAAACCGAGGGCGGAACTGGATGACGGGGATCAGCCGTGGCTGATCATTGATGCGCGAGGGTTGGCCGAGAACGAGCAGGTGCAGCCGGCGATGTTCCCCAAAATCAAGAGCGAGACCGGTGAAACGGTGTATGAGCTGTCCCAGGTTGAAGAGGCGGCGCTACTGAATCGG
>JAHJIQ010000010.1 GCA_018823285.1 Pseudomonadota bacterium | reverse complement strand
TGCCGGTTACCTATCCAACGCCAGGAAATGGGATTGGCTCTCCAAGAAGCTCCTGCTTTCCATGTTATCCGAGAAACCGGCCGTTGCCGTAAAGGAGTACAGAAAATTCATCCAAGGCGAAGAAACTCAGGAAGTGCTGGGTTTTTTCGGTAAAAAAAATCTGCCTTCTGTTTTCGGAACAGATACTTTCGTTCAATGGGTAAAAGATGAGTTCTTCGAACGGAACAGACACCAAGAAGTACCACAATCCTGGCAACTAGCTCCGTCAATTCCGGATATCAAGGAAACAGTCTGCCAGAGTTACGGAATTCCTATCACAGCACTGGCAAAGACCGTACGTGGTCAGGCAAATGGACCAAGGAACCTGGCTATCTATCTCTGCAGGAAACTCAGCCGGGAGAAATTAGAGGATATTTGCAAAGAATTTGACCTGGGCAGTTACAGCTCAGTCAGCAGTGCTGTTATTCGCACGGAAAATCTACTTGCCAATGACAATCGTCTTCGGAAAAAATTTGCAGAAATAAGGATAAAACTGAGCAAGGGTCAAGCAAAGACTTGACCCCTTTATCTTTATGACCCCTTTACTAGGTCTAGACCCCTTTACTAGGTCCTCACACCCTAAAAACTTTCATCACTTCATCGCCAAGGTGGTTGATTACTTTGACGGCGATGCGACCGGTTTTTGGTTTGTCGAAGGGGCGGGAGGTGTCGCTGTTTAGAGTGGCCCAGGCTTCTTCGTTGATCTCTGCTTTGAGGGTGGTTTTGAGGGCCTTGTATGGGTCGTTGGCGCCCAGGAAGTAGGCGTGGCGGACGAAAAAGCTTTCTTCGTTGTAGTCGGTGTCGATGAACCAGCAGGCGATGCCGGAGGCTGAGTCGCTGCGGACTTCGCCGGTGTTGGGGTCGAAGACGTCGACGCCGTTGACCTTGACCTGGGAAAAGTGGTCGGTGGTTAGTGTCGAGTGAAAATCGGACAGAGATTTACCGTTTTCAGTATTCATCGTATTTCAAAGCCTTGCCTTTGACTTTCAGGGCGGGATACTTTTCTCTGTTTTTTTCCAATTTGTCCCGTGCCGCCTGCAACGGGTCGATACCCAGCCGATCGGCCAGGTTGAGCAGATAGATGAAGACATCGCCGATTTCGTCTTTGACGAGAGCTTTTTTCTCATCCGGCAGATTCTGGCTTTGTTCCTGAGTGAGCCACTGAAAATGTTCTGTTAGCTCCCCTGCTTCAACCATGAGCGCCATGGCAAGATTTTTCGGGGAATGAAACCGGCCCCAATCCCTTTCCTCACGGAATTTGATGAGTTCCTGCAGTAACTTTTCCAACTATCCCTCCTTGCCGGCCTGGTTATGGCCGGAAGATATTTTCATTGTGCCACGCAATATAGTCACCAGCCGGCCTCTCAATTGCCTCGCTTGGCATAACGATTAAGGGCTTGCCGTGCATGGCGTAATAATCACGGCCGTTCTCAAACTCTTCCTTGATTCTGCGGCTTACTTCAACATTCAAGCTGTCGGTTATCGTCATATATCCTCGATCAAAAAGGATATGGAGATCGGAACGTAGCAGCAGACCATTATTCACCCGATTGGGGCAACTCTGAGCAAATGGTTTGATGTGCGCGGCCTCAAGGACCGGCAAAGTACGTTCACCGGTGACAGCGCATCGGCGTTGATAAGACTCCGTGACCAGAACTCGGAAAGCTCCTTGGCCTAAACGGACTTTGGTCAGATATTCCGATCCGTACTGGGGTTGATCTTCCGCAGCAACAAGAGCCGTGCTTGCTCCCGTGTCATCCAATAACGGATTTTGTTGGAGACGGTCCATTACCGCACGCCAGAGTGACATGCCATGAGAATCCGCAGTGCTGTATGTTTTGCCCTGCACAATGCTGCGCCCCCAGTTGGTCGGCGCCGGAATCCAGTCCTCTTCCCTGAAGAAGAACGGTTCTGCGAGAATTGAACACCCAATAAAAGGATTTGGATTGTTGTCATTCCGAAGCGCGGAAATCATGCGCAGAAGGGATTGCGAATCAGGAGCGCCGTTTTTTTCCTTAAATGCTTCCCACGCGAGAGAAAGTGGAAGGATTGAATGCCGGACAAAATAACCGCCGCCGGCAATGTGGTTGTGAGGTGATTTAAGTTTAAAAAGAAACAGGTCGCCAGGCTGGACGGCCGAGAATTGACTTTTGCCGCTTGGCCTCCAGAAATTCACCTCATCCGGCTGCCGCTGGCGAAGAAAGTTATACCAATTATTGTCGGTGACACCCACCCAGAATTTCATGCTGTGCCCTTTGTCATTTGCATCTTGCTCCTCATACCTTCCTTCTCCTGGATGTAGAGGGTGGGGCCTGGACAATCAGATCCGACCAGTCCTGCTCATCCTTGCCGCGCCAGACCAGTTGCGGGTCCAGATCGCGGTTGCGGCGTTGGTAGGCGACCTGCACCGGGCTCTTGTCGGCCTCGTGCATGATCGACTGATGCTCGGCGGTGGGGATGTTTTTGCGACTCGCTTCAGCGTGGGTCAATGTTTCCACGGTTTTGCTATCTGTCTTCTTCATGGCCATGTTGTTTGTTCCTTGTCGCAAAAAAGAGTGAAGTTTGAAGAGTGAAGGGTGAAGAAAACTTCTCTCTTGCGGGTGACTATTTTCCTGAATTGCTCCTGGTTTTCTTTAGGATCGTTGTCAGGATGGCAATCAGTTGATTCGATTCATCACTCAAGTCCTTCAAATTGAGGTCGGTTACAATTTCTGCCGCTAACAGCAACCGAAGCCAATAATTAGTTTCACGGGCTTCCTTACAGGCAATGGAGTATTTGGCGATAAAGTCCGCCTTGCTCTGGCTGCCTTGCCCCTCTTCAACGTTGGCGCCGATTGATGTCCCGGCCCTTAAGAGCTGGTTGGCCAACGTACGGCTTACACCAGGCGCCTGTTCAAGCACCTGGCACAATTTCACAACCCGACAGGCAAACGCAAACGTACGCTCCGGCAAGTCTCTCCTCGGCTCTAACATTTCACTCTTCACTCTTCACTCTTCACTCTTCCAATTTTCCGCATCGCCGCTTCCGGAATCTCCTTGAAATTCTCCCTGCTCGATACCCTCCGCCCTGATTTCCTCTCCAGATCTTTTCTGGCACTGCCGGCAACCGTTCCGCCTTCAATGGCAGCACTGCGATTCTTTTCATAGCCCTGGGCATTCTGGTTACGTGCAATCTCGGTGGTGGAGGCCTCGCCCAACATGGTGAAGATCAACTCCAGGTCGCTCATATGGTCACGAAGGTTGTCCGCCGGTTTATCAAGGCTCTTGAAGGCCTTATACTCCGAAGGCGTCATGCCGAAGGTGGCGCGGCTGATCTCGGCGGTGAGAATGGCATATTCGAGCTGTTCCTTGACTCCGCGTTTCTTCCATTCATTGGTCAACTCGTCGCGAATGGCGATTCCGCGCACTCGCTTTTCAATCCATTCGTCGCTATATCCCTTGGCCTTGTATAATTCCCGCATACGCTTGGCGGTCAGTTCGGGATTTTCTATCTCCTCCAGGCGTTCGTAGCCGACCCTGGCCAGCCAGCGTTTGAAGGGTTCGGCTTTGGGCGAGGGAATGGACTGGATGATCCGAAGCAATCCTTCTGTATCCGAACAGTCGGTCTCCCGTAATTTGCCGTCCGGGGCTTGCAGTTTGAACTGTCGACAGATTGTCGACAGTTCAGTCCCGCTGATTTTTTCCCGTTTTTTTATGTGGTACCAATAATCCCGTGGCTTCGGGCTGTCGGTCAGGACTGCAACCACATCAATGACCGAAAAATACCAGCGCTGCTCAGCATCACTCCACACTGAACGAATTTGTCGTGTCTCAAACAGTTTAATATTGCTCATGGGCCGTTGCTCCCTGACGACTTGACCATTTTCCCGACGTCGGCAAAATGGTCGGCGATTTGATGGTTGGAGATCTCACAGGCGGTTTTGGCCTTGGAAATAACATTCAGGAAATTATCCCATTTGGTATAGCCGAGAAGGTGCTGGAGATCGCGGGCAAGCCAGAACTCGATGCCATTCTCGGTCTGCTGGGCATGCGCCTCGAAATTATCGGTCAGAGACCGGACAATCTCAGTTTTCATATCTTTTCTCCCTCATACCGACCAGATTGCGGGCATACTTCATAATGAATAAAAATCAGCTGTTTATTATGCATGTGGTTGGTCATGTGCATAGAAAAACGGCTTTTTGTATACAGATCAGCCTTCTCGATTCGCAACGGTCTCGATCATCTTGTTGAACAGCGATTCCACCCTGGCTTCAAAATCGCTCTCGATCCGATAGACCTCGGTAAACTCGGCAAAGGCCCAGTGACCATACCGCTCCAGGTTGTTCACCCCCGGCACCCAATAGTTCTCCATGGTGGCCTTCTTCAACTTGGCATCTTCGCGGCGGAGACCTTTGATCTCGACGATGAGATGCAGCGGGTCATCGTCCCCTTTCCCGTCATCAACCAGAACGATAAAATCCGGGATATAAGTCCTGGTCTCTGAGCCATAGCGATAGGGCACTTCCAATCCCAGATTGTGGTTCTTGACGTAGGCTCTCACCTTGGGATGGGATTCGGCCACCCGGCAGAACTCGGCCTCCCAGTCGCTATCCAGGATCACCCAGTTGATATGGCACCGGCGGGCGTCGGTTTGCCAGCGATCTTTTTTTGAGGTGTTGAAGTTGACGTGGATAGTGGAGCCGACCGGATTGTAGGGATCGAGAACCGCCTTGATCGGCATCTCACCCTGTTTTGCCCGGGTGATACCGTCGGTAATCAGCTTGCATGCCATGTCGGCGAGCATCTTGTATTTGAGTTGTGCAGGATAGGTTCCACCTGTGCAAACCAGATATCCATCCAGCCATTGGCGGGCGATCCGCTTTAACTGACCGAAAAGATGGAGTTGGGGCTCATCGTTGGCATCCCGCCAGCTATGGAGGACCAGGTGTGAAGTCAGTTCATACACCACCTGGGAGGGGCGGACATCACCGGTATGGACCAGTGTTAAATCAACCGGTACGCCAATGATGCCGGAGTTACGGGTCTCAGTGGCGCCGACTAACTCCGGAGTGAGTTCAAGGACGGAATCATCATTGAAGGTGGCGGTAAGCCGATCCTCGGGCAATTCGACTCGATAGCCTTGCACCCTCGGGAATCGTATTTCCAGATGGTCGCGCTCTGGACGCACTGCCTTGACCTGGACGGTTTCCCGGGGCGGTTGCGGGGGGGCCACTACCGGCTTGGCCGTGAAGTCGAAGGGAATGCCCAGTACATCGGCATACTCGACATTGAACAAGCCTTCCTCGTTCAAATCATAGGACTGACGACGCAGGGCGCGGCCGATGACCTGTTCGCAGAGCAGCTGGGTACCAAAGGCACGGACACCAAGGACATGGGTAACCGTGTTGGCATCCCAGCCTTCGGTGAGCATGGAGACCGAGACCACACAACGGATCGAGTCTCCCAAGGTTCCAGGCTTGCCGACGGTATTCATGACTTCGCGCAGCAGATCCTGATCGGTAAGGTTCTCTGCCTGGCGGCGATCGCCGGTGCGTTCGACAATTTCCCGGCGGAAACGGTCAATCTCATCGGCGGCCATCTGGCGGAAATTATTGTCCAGACCTTCGCCGGATTCGAGTTGTTCACTATCAATGAGGAGGGTCCGGGGCCGGCCATGCGGGTTCCCATGTTGATCGTGATTCCGGAACAGTTCCAAACGGCCAAATTCAAGCTGGCTGGTGCCATCTTTGTTGATTCTCTGGAAACCGGAGATCCAATCGTACACCAGTTTGGAGGTCGAGGTGTTGTTACAGACCACAATAAAACAGGGAGAGACTGAGATATTTTCTTTTCGCCAGAGTTCGTAAGTCTTCTCGTAATGACCATATAAGGCAAGAAGAGCGGTCTGCAGTTGAGTGGGGATATCAAGCGGATTAAGAGTGGCGCCCTTGCCCCGACCCTTTTTCGGCATCTTGGCGCGGATGTGTTCCCAGAGGTTGCGAAACATCGGCATCTCGCCGCCGGGGATATTGTCGGCCACCGGGACGCGAGGTAATTTGACAATGCCGCATTCGATGGCATCCATCAGCGAAAAATCGCTCATGGTCCAGGGGAAAAGGGTGCCTTCTCTATATCCTGAGCCACTGAGAAAGAACGGGGTGGCAGAAAGATCGTAGACACGGGTGATGCCAAGCTTACGTTTGACGGTTTCCAGCCCGGTAATCCACATCCGGGCAGCCTCGTTGTTCTGATCCGCCTCTTTCTTCTCATCGCTCTTCAGTTTCTCTGACTCATCCTCTTCCGGTGGCTTCTCCCGATAACAGTGATGGGCCTCGTCGTTGATTACCATGATGTTCTTGATACCCATCAAGTCCGGCATCACCCGCTGGATCATCTGCCCCTCGGTCTCCAGGGTGTTCAACTCTTCACCGCCACGGCCCTGGAGCAGAAGCCGGCCACCCTTGGATATTTCCAACCGCTCGCGAAGTTTGAATGCGTGGTAGTTGGTGATGACGATCTTGGCCCGCTCCAGATCACCAAGCATGTCGCTCGGGATCAATTCTCGGCTTTGATAGTAGCTGTCCGGGTCGTTGGGCTGCAGGACCCTTAATCGATCACGGATGGTAAGACCGGGAGCAACGATAAGAAATCCGCGGGTGTACTTCTTGCTGGTTGGGCGCCGCACTGCATTGACGGTCTGCCAGGCGATCAACATGGCCATGACCGTGGTTTTACCAGCGCCGGTGGCCAGCTTTAAGGCGAGGCGCATCAACTCTGGATTGGCTTCGTCGTTGGCATTTGCCATGTGTTCGAGAAATTTCTTGCCTGCCTTGTGGGTTGGCGCAACCTCAGTCAACCATATGGCGGTTTCGACCGCTTCGACCTGGCAAAAGAATGGTCGAATGCCGCTGAAGCGATGGTGTCGCCAGTGCTGGAGCAGTCGGGCGGTTTCCGGGGTGACATGCCAGTCGTTGGGGTTTGGCAGGTCGCGCCAGGCATCGACCTGACGACGAAGTTCATTGATGTGGGGTATTTCCGCGTACTGCTGTTCGGTGGAAGAAACCGTGGCATCGACGAACAATGATTGCTGTTGGGCCAAGCCTTTACGTTTGCGGGGTTTGGGAATCGGAGTGATGAATTTGGCGGGGCGACGTTCTTCTGCAATTGCCTGGGTTGGCTGCCCTTGATCATCAAGTTCCCAGTGCCGGGAGGGATAGGCGTAGGGAGAGTTTAAGATGGGCTTCTCGAAAAAACGATTATCCAATTTTTTGTATTCTCCATGCACCTATAGAGGGGAGTATTCAAATACAGATCACCTAACAAACAACCACAATTTACACAACAAATGGCCATTGAACAATTACCAATATCAAAGATCATCCATTTCCAACATACTTCTCAGTCTTTTTGCATGTTGGGAAGTTCGAACAACCCCAGAATTTCGATCCGGCATGTTGCCCTTTCTTGGCTATCCGAAGGACCATCTCCGCGCCACATGCAGGGCACCCCTTTTTTACATTCTCTAAGACAGATGACGGTTTTTCAATCCGGTGCTCTTTTTTAACCTCACCAATCATCGCTAACAGCTTTGTGCCATTAATCAATTCAACAGAGTTGCTATTCGCAAAATCGATCGCATCTTTAGTGAATTCTCCGGAAGAAATCACAATCCCTTTTTGCGCTCCTTGTGAAGCCATGACACCGAACAGTTCCCGGATCACTTTCACCCCAACCTTCAATATTTTCCAATGCTTGCATTGGACAAGGGTGGTCATGCCATCCTTGTTCAAAACCAGATCAACTCCACCATCAGGACCAGCGCCATGGTTTTCGACCACAGAGTAGCCTTGTCGCCGGTAGGCTTCACCGACCAATTCCTCAAACTCCTTCCAGCCAAGAGCCCTGATCGAAACAATATCTTTTTGCGAATCAAGCCTTTTGGTTTTTTTCATAGAGTTAACTGCGGATAACGCCGCACAACCAAGCAAGACCATTGAAACCATTTTTCCCAGTATCGGAGAGGATGGAGCCATGGCTTTAAGATAGAAATTTTCGAACTGGATAGCTGGTATGAGATAATGAGAAACAGCAAAAACTATGAATGCCGTTATAACACTTACCCTCCAGGAAAGAATACAAAAGACATCTATAAGGCTGTCATTTCGTTTGGCCAATCTTCCTGCCTCGTAATGTTCTATAGTTCATGATTAAATCCTTTGGAAAAGCAATTTAACCGAGAAGCATAAATTATCAAAGAACTTGTCAGGTGCATACAGGCAGTAATTCTGTCAGAGTCGTGTTTCCTCTGGCTATCGGTTATTTTTTATGCCACCTCGTCGATCATGTTCACGGCCCAGCGATGGACTAGATCGGTAAAATTTGTAAGGCGCATGACCTCGCGCAGACATTTTATCGTCTCCTTACGGTTACCATAGCCTTCCCAGAGAACTTCCGCCTTAACGAGCGAGTCAGGCTTGCGCTATTGCATTATCTCCAAGCACGAGCAACTTTTTTTGGTGCTGCTTGAGAAAAGCAAAATATCCACCCGGCGTCGCTATCGCCTGGACATTTCTTGATGCCCGCATGGGGAGGAGAACAAAAAAAGGGCCTGCGAAATGAATCGCAGGCCCTTTGTATTTTCTGGTGACCCCTACGGGATTCGAAGCGCTCCTCCCGCTTGTGCGGAACGATGACAAGCAGTGAAAAACAATGATCTATTTTACTAATATTATTAGCTTTTTTAGAAACCTGCTTCTCTGTCTAGATATCACTCGTTTTCATCAGATATCATGGTTTTGCATGCAAATTAGGCACAATTTTAGGCACAATTTTCATCCGGGAAGATGGTTAGGACAAAAAGAAAGGGCGTTTGACATGAGGAGTATGTCAAACGCCCTGATCAAGATAATGTTATGTATCAATTCACTGCGTCAGCCAGTTTGGTGCCAGGTTTAAATTTAGCCACATTCTTTGCTGCGATCTTAATAGTCTTGCCTGTTTGAGGGTTACGGCCATCTCTGGCTGCTCTCTTGGTCACGGAGAAAGTACCGAATCCGATCAATGAAACCTTATCACCTTTTGCTAAAGATCCTGACACTGCACCCATCATTCCATCAAGCGCTTTTCCTGCTGCTGCATTGCTGATGTCTGCTACTTCTGCCATTGCTGCGATAAGTTCCGACTTATTCATATTGCCTGTTCTCCTTTCGTTATTCATGGGTTGAATGTTTATCAGTTTTTCTTTTTACCACATTTGCCGAGTACTTCTGCCAAAGTTTTGACTGAAATTCTCAAGCCATCTTCAGTTTCGGAAATCACCTTTTGGTATCTTCAGAATTGGGAGAAGTTCAGCACCATCAAAAAATGCTGCTGCTATTCTCTCCCAACTCCTTACCAGTTATTCAATTGAAACGTTATCTATTGTTACCGCTCCACTCTGATAATCGATTATCAAAGAATCAATGACCGTTGGTGCACCAGAGTTAACCGGACTATATGCGCAGTCATAACCACCTTTGATGGTAATATCTATTGCCTTGTCAAGCCGCAAAGGTCCACTCAAATAGTTGCTTTGGATCTTTACAGTGAAGGTCGCCGGCTGCAAATCATAAACGGCCTGGAGTCCCTGGCTGTAATCACTACCCCCTTGTTTGCGTATCGGCATGGTTAACTGACATGGGTCTCCATTATTACCTATTCCATCACCATCGGTATCGGTATCTTCTGCAGGGTCACTTGGGAAGGCATCACACCCATCTGGAACCAGATCACCGTCAGCATCGGCATTGTCATCAAATCCGGGACACACATCGCTTGAATCCGGCACTCCATCACCATCAGCATCAGGGACCAAGTTTACTGCACCAAAAACCACCCCGCCGGGCATTGTGTCAAGATCTTCATGGGCAGCAGTCCGGTAATTGACATATGTCCCTCCCTCTGCATAAGTCAGAGTAAATGCCGGGACATTGGCACTTACTCTGGTAAATATCATCTGCCCGAGAAGAATGTCTGGGCCACCATAACCATCAGTCGGGTTTGCTATATCAAGTCGACCACCTATCATCTTGACTCCGGAAACATCAACAGCGGGGCTCATGTAAACCGAGTTCGTAACACCATCTCCTAAATACCAAACCGCATTATTACGACTGACACCACTTGAGGAAACATCTGCAGGATCAAAGTTAAGGGTCACCCCGAAACTCATAAGATTACAGTCGAGAGTCGTCGCGTAAATGTTAACGATGGCATTGGAATCACTGTAAGTTCCAGAGCCATAAACGTTAACATTCGGCACCGCTTGAACGTTCCCGGCTGAAAACATCAAGACGAGTAATGTGGCAAATATATACGAGAATCTATTGATCATTGATCACTCCTTCCTTAGCAACCCTCGTCAACATTGCCATCACAGTTGTTGTCGATGCCATCTGCACAAACCTCGGCTATTCCAGGTTTGATGTTTGGATCACCGTCGTTACAATCTCCGGTCACTTCTGTGAAGGTATCACCGTCATCATCCACATCAAGCCCGACCTTGCCGTAATTACCGGCGAACCAGTCCAAATCGACGCCGTCGACATTACCGGTTTTATCGTGGTCCCCGAGTTTGAGATATCCCTGATCCGTTGTCACCTGGTCATATTCGGCCTGTGGGACATAGCCCTGATGAACCGTGACATTAGGATCAAGGCTGGCCTGGAACTCCTGGAGATCGGTCAAGCCGTCTCCATCGGTATCACTAACCCCGTCCGCCGTGGTCAGGTTGGAGAAGTTTGCTGTCTCCCACTCGTCAGCGATACCATCACCATCAGTATCCTGGCTGTAAGCCGCATTAAGCATAAATGCATCACAGGCGTCCCCTGCTCCGTCTCCATCGCTGTCGACCTGAGTTGGGTTGGCTATTGAAGGACAGTTGTCAGCA
This sequence comes from Pseudomonadota bacterium, assembly GCA_018823285.1. NCBI lineage: Bacteria > Pseudomonadati > Pseudomonadota > Pseudomonadota bacterium. The sequence continues at coordinate 84,106 of JAHJIQ010000010.1, read as the reverse complement.
GTGACCACTGTCACCAGTTCGGCAGCGGCAAAATGATCAACCGGCCGGGTACATGAAGTTGTATCTGTTGCTCCGCTGTAATATCCATCACCATCCACATCCGGATACCAGGTCTGACCGGGATGCTCATAGGGGCCTGTTGTTGGATCATCATTACAATCAGTACTGTCGAGGACATAACCCGGTTGTGGGCAGGTAGTGATCGTAATAGCCAAATCACCAAAACCATCTCCATCTGCATCACGATATAATGGGTCTACGCAACCGGATGCGGTAACAACCTGGGTCATGTTGCCGTTCGAGTCATAGGTATAATTGATCGTACCTGAAGAGTAAGTGGCTGAGGTCAGCCGGTTCAGGTTGTCGTAGGTATAGGTCACATTTTCGGCCGATACCGTAGACGCCATGATCAGAGAGATCAGTACTATCAGTTTCTTCATCCCCAACTCCTTAAATGTTGCATGCAATTCATATCCTTAAAACCTGAAAAACTTTTATTATTATCTTCCTTTAATTTCCATAAACCCCGGCCTGTCGCATCCCGCCGGAACTGAACTTCGGCAGGGAGGAAATATCTCTGACAATCACCGAGTGCTTGCTCAGAGCCGAAGTCAGTTGAGCATAGAGCTTCTTACTTGCACGACTCACATCCCGGGCCCGCTTTTCTTTCATCCGTTTCTGGTCATCCTTGTCCCGATAACCGTAGCGGTTGGTCTGGAGATTCATGATCTCGTTGTCAATACTTCTTTCTATAGCTGAACGGGTCTGCCTGTCGGCAAAATTTGGAGAAAGGAGTTTGCCGAACTCACGGCGGAAATAGCCTGATGCGTAGCTTTTTACGCTGAGATATTTTTTCGGTGAACTAGATTTTTTAGTACTAAAAGTCCCTGAATTTTGTGGAGAATCTATTAAAGGTTCAACTTTAGCCTGTAAGGTTGGGCTTTTAGGTGGCGTAAAACTGTTCTTTGGTGCAGGTCCCCATACAGTTTTACTTTGTTTTACCATCTGTCCATTTCCTGTGTTACCTAAAGAGAACTCTTGTTTTGCCCCCTCGGGGACAGAAGTGCCTTGATTTAAATAATCAAACTGGAAGCTATCTTCAGCGTCTTGTGGTGGCCCTTTTAGTGGCATATCTATATCTTCTTGGATTGAATAAGAATGGAGACCAGCATCAGTTGTCCCACCAGGCCTTAGTTGTCTACCAACATCATCTTGTCCTGTTACAGCGATGTATACCCATGGCCCAAAATATGAGACCACAAATGCTGCTAGCATTATTGTAGGTAAAATCACAATATCTTCACCATTCGGATCAAGCTTCAAGAGAGGATTGTTAAGACCATATTGAAATAAGTTCATTCTTTGTGCATCATCCATATCCCCCTTCACCGGATCTTTACTCATAAATCTTCTGGTCTCAGGATCATAGAACCTGGCTCTCATAAATTGGAGACCGGTCGGCTCCTGCATTACTCCGAACTTGCCTACATAGGTGAACTGGTTGTCATGAACTGTCTCGCTGCGGTTCAGCTCACCGAACGGAAGGTAGGCATATTTGTCGGTCACAGTTGCCGTGGCATCGGTGATCGCCACCGTGCTACCGATTGGATCGTAATGGTAATAGAGCCGTTCACCGGTAGCTCCATCGATCGAGTAGAGCAGACCGTCGCCGTAGATGTAATATTTGCTGACCGCGTTGTTCTCGTCCATCTCGGCCAAAACGAACTCCATCTCGCCGATCACGTCCAATAGGTAACGTGTCTCGATTCCGCTGTTAATTGATGCCAGACGCTGGCCGTCGCTGTTGTACTGGTAGCTGAAGGTATCCGAACCCTGCACCACGCCAGTCAATTGGTCGTCGTAGTTGTAGTCGTATTGGCTGACCACATTACCGTCATCGCGGCTGGTCCGATTACCCTGATTGTCGTGGGTATAGGTCTCGCCAGTACCGGTCAGTACCCGGTTGCCGTCATCGTGGATGAAGGCATCGCTGTAGTTATCGAGCAGCGGCACCAGCGGCTGGGTCATATCAACGGCCGTTCTATTGCCAATCTCGTCCATGGTGTAAGTGTAACCGGCGATCAGAGCAGTGGCCGGATCGCGATCTTCCTTGGTCAAAAGTCGCCCGGCATCATCATAGCTCAAGCCGACCGTGGCCCCATTGCCCATAGCTTTACCGACCAGTCGTCCAGCCACATCGTAGCTGTAGGTGGTGGATACCCCGCCCCAGTCGCTTACTGAAGCCAGCCGGTTCAATTCATCATAGGTGTAGAAGACGATCAGATTGCCGGGGTAGCGGATCGAGGTCCGGCTACCGTTGGGGTTATAGGTATAGCTTACTGTCTTCCCGTAGGGATCGGCGACCGAGGTCACCTGGTCGAGTGAGTTATAGGTAAAGGTGGTGGTCCCCACCCCACCGGTGGCGGTCAACCGGTTGCCAACCGCATCGTAAGTATAGGTGGAGATCGCCAAACCTGGATGGTTGATCTGGGTCAGGCGGTTGTTAGCATCATAGACGTAAGAAGTTGTACCATTACCGTCAGTCAACACGATCAGGTTACCGAGTTTGTCATAAAGCATGGCAGAGCGGTTGTTCAGTGGATCGGTTTCGGCAACCAAACGGTTCAGCTTGTCGTATTCGTAGGTGGTGACCTTGTTCCGAGTGTCTGTCGTCGAGATCCGGTTGCCCAGGACGTCGTAGGCGGCCGTCACGACCCCGCTCTCAGCATCGGTCACAGTCACCAGTCTGCCCAGTTCGTCATAGGTAAAACTGGTGGTATTGTTCCGGGCATCGGTAACGGTCAGCAGTCGGCCCAACTCATCATAAGTATTAGTGGTGACGTTGTTAAGCGGATCGGTGACGGTCAGTAAACGGTTTAGAACATCATAGGTTGATGAGGTGGTATTAGTCAGGGCATCCGTTACAGACAACTGGTTACCGTTGGCATCATAGGTGTAGGTGGCGATGTTGCCTAAGGCATCAGTGGTCGAGACCAACCGGTTCAGAGCATCGTAGGCCATAACCGTCTCGTTACCCAGGGCATCGATGGTCTTGATCTTATTACTGTTGGCGTCGTAATCACTACGCACCGTGTTGCCGAGGGAGTCAGTGGCCTGGATCACATTGCCGAGTGCATCATAAACCGCCGAGGCTGTCGCCCCCTTGGCGTTGGTCACCACTTTCCGCCTGTCTAAGAGGTCGTAGGTGTAGGTCTCGGTATTACCCAGCGGATCGGTCTTGGAAACTAAGCGATCCTTGGCGTCATAAGTGAAGGTGGTCTTATGGCCCAGGGCATCGAGATGCTCCAGCTTGTTGCCGTTATCATCAAAGGCAAACTGGCTCACCCCGCCCGTACCGTCGGTCACCGAGATCAGTCGATCCATGCTGTCGTATTCGTAGGCTGTTGCCCGACCCAGCTGATGAGACTCGGTCAACTTCCGCCCGACCCCATCGTAGGTGAACTCGCTTCGGTTTGTCAGGGTATCGATCACCGCCGTTTGGTTGCCGAACTGGTCATACTCGTAGGTTGTGACGTTGTTCAGGGCATCGGTAACCGTTTCAAACTGACCGTAGGCATCGTAGGTATAGGTGGTAGTGTTGGTCAGGGCATCGGTGGCGGTAAGCAGATTCCCGTTAACCGGATCGTAGGTAAAGGTAGAGACGTTGTTGTTGGCATCAGTCTTGGTCAACGGGTTATTCTTGGCATCATAAGTTGCCGAGGTAACCCGCCCCAGCGGTTCGTTCTTGGTCAGGACGTTGCCGCTTGGGTCGTAGATATAGCTGGTGGTATTGCCGCGCTTGTCGGTGACCGAATCAAGATTGCCACTTGTGCCGTAAACATAGGTCGCGACATAACCAAGGGCATCGGTTTCCTTAACCAGCCGCAGTAACTCATCAAAATTGTGATAGCTGATATTACCCAGGGCATCAACGATCTTGGTGGTCCTGGTTGCCACATCGTATGTGTAAAGGGTCATGCCACCCAGAGCATCCTTCTGGCTCGATACTACCCGCCGGGCGGAATCATAGACATTAGTCATCACCACGTTGCCCATCGGATCGGTAACGGTCAGCAACTGGTGATTGGCATCAAAGGTATAATTGGTAATCTTGCCATCCAGGTTGGCTGAGCTGACCAGCCCCCCATTGGCATCATAGGTAAAGGTAACCGAACGGCTGATCGGGTCGAGGATACTGGTGATCCGGCTGTTGGCGTCATAGGTGAAGCTTATAGTGCGACCAACAGTATCGGTTATCGAGGTCAGTTCACTGCCGCTGTAGTTGAAAGTGATGGTATTGCCGTACTCGTCAACAATCTCGGAGATCTGGTTTGCGATATTGAACCGGTACTCGATCATATCTTTCTGGCGCAGGGTGAAGGTGCTGTCACCATTGTCGATCAGGGTCGAGAACACCCCATACATCGGAGTGAATCCACCACCACCGTCAGGACTCCAGACCTCGGTCCGTCCATCACCCCAGCGGACTATAACTTCTCCGCTACCGCCAATTGAAAGCGAGATATTGTAGTTATGAGTCCAGCCAAAGCCCAGCGGCCCGTCCGTACCATCCTGAGAGTTATAGGTTCTCTCAAAGGCGAAAGACATGCCGCGCCCGGGAATGGCCAGATCAGCCATACCATAGACAAAGTTGCCGGTAGAGGTGTTGACCGAATCGGATGAGTAGCCGGAATTAGTATTGGTCCCGAAGACCGTCGCGTCCCTGGTCAGGATAATGTCATGTGCTACCGATGTCTTGCAGAGTTTAAGCCGCTCCTGGTAGGTAACGTAACCCGGAGAAGCTGTAGTCGCCTCTTCGATCAGGTAATAATCGCGCGGCAACCCGGTAAAGGAGTAGTTGCCGTTTATATCAGTAGAAGTGGAATGGCCTGAATCAAGGGTGATAGTGACTAGTGGCATCCCTTCATCAGTGGTGGCATCCTTGACCATCCCGGTGATCGACAGGTTGGAGCCAGTGCAGATCTCGTACTCCTGGCTGACCACATTCCCGGTGTTGCCAACCATATCAACCGCGAAGGCTTTAAGTGTGCTATCAGCGCTTACTGAGACCGGACCGGAGTAGACATTTGATGCGATGGTTGGCTCACTACCGTCAGTTGCGTAGTAGATGGTTGACTCTTCACTGGCTGTAATCGCCACCGACTGGGGATCCATGAAAGTTCCGCCAGTTGGGGAAATAGTCGTTGCCGGTGGGGTAGTATCAAGAATGATCGAATCACTACAAGCACCCGACCAGTCGCCATTGCCGTTCTTGTACTTGACAAAAACTTTGCGCGGCCCGTCGTTTGCCACCAAATTCCATGATTTATCTGTAGCGTAGAGTTCCGGTGATGACCAGGCAACCCCGTTGTCTGAAAGTGACATTTCAGCACAGCCGGTCGAATCACCGCAGATCAGGCCCAGGTTGACCGAAATTGACGAAGTTATCGCTGCCCCACCATCAACGATAATCCCGCAGGTGGTAACGTTTGCAACCACAACATTTCTGGTTTTACAAGAGATGGAATAATTACTACTAACCGAGTTGCTGCATAGCGGCTTGTTGATTCCATCTGAAACTACCAGATAATTGGTCGATCCTCGCGCACCACTCCCGTGATTCTCCTGTATAGAAGTTATATCGTAATTACTGCTACTCATAGCCGCAATAGAGCAAACTGGGACCGTAGTGCTAAACAGTAAAACTACACTTAATATTAATTTCACAATACCTATCCGGAACATCAATTATTTCTCTAGATTAAAATCTGCTTACTTAACTTTTATTATCCAAACTACTTCATAGTGTGGCGGGGTAGTTTCAGTAACAGATGTTTTGTAGGTGTTGTAATTTGAGCCAGCAAAACCATTTCCTATTTGCCAGTTCTTCGCAAACACCTCAGAACCTCCTGCACTGTCAAGATACATATAATGGTCGTTAAAATTTGGGCTACCTTGTCCCCATCCGCCTATACCTACATAAAGCCCAGATTGTCGTATACGCAAAGGTGAGTAATGATTATGGCTTGTTGCACCTCCCACAGCACCACTAGAAGTACTCCCTTTTAGGAACCTGTTTTCTCCGTTAAGATTAGGAATCGCTTGACCATCATAAGGACTTTCAGGATCAGATAATGTCTGCCCATTGCACTCAACCCAGACACCTTCCAGAGGTGGGGTGTTTGGCATTGATTTAGCCCAAGACATAATAGTCCCCACCGGCAATGCCAACTGGCTTACAGTTTCCGCCTTTTTAGCATATCCACCGCTGGTTATTCGCTGTCTGGGGACCATCTCAGGGTCTGCGCCAACTGAGACTCCAAGATAGAGCGTATCAGTTTGAAAGACAGTTGAAGTCAAGGCCTGGACAGTACCAAGCTGGACATTGAACTCTCCGTTAGATACTTGGACACTTTGTGCCTCGCTCCACAGTTCATTGCCGCCTGTTTCGGCATCGTAGATTTTGAAGGTCATGCTGAGAGTGTTGGTGACTGGCTGACCCTGGCTATCGTTCAGGAAACCCTGGTAGCTGATCAGATTGGGAACCGCGAATGAGTTTGATGCAACAAGAATCATCGCGGCTACGATTAACTGGAGTGTGATCAATGTTCTTTTCATGCTTAAACCTTTTTGTTTTAGGTTCTTAATTAACATTATTTAATTCCCATAAGCCCCGACCCGGTTACGATTACCAGAGTTAAAGGCAGGCCTTGACGACAACTCCTGAATCAAAACATGATGTTTGCTATAAAGTGAGGTCAACTGAGCGTAGAGCTCCCGCTCAAGCCGATCCTTCTCCCGCCGCATTCTTTCCCGTTCTTCTTGACGATCTTTCTTAGCCTCAGCACGAGCCCGTTTTCGAAGTTTTGACTCAAGGCGGCGCTGTTCCGCGACGAATCTCTGCTCTTCCCTTCGTTGCCGAGTAAGTTCACGAATTTCCGCCCATGAACGTTCCTTTTTCTCACTCATCATGCTAACAACGGCAATCTCCGAGGGTGTTTTTACCTCTGCAGCGGTGGAAACAGATCCACTCATCATTTCTTCAACTAATATTTCAACGGTCTTTTCAGCGTCTGAACCTGAAGTTAGGCCTGTTATTATTGCTTTACTTGCAAGTTCTCCGACAAGACTTGAAAATAGGTGCGTTGCGTGTTTACCGTAGAACATGGTCTTTAAATGAGTTGGAAGTCTGCCCCTGATTTTAAGCAAAGATCCTGATGCAGCCCCAATGACTCCGCCGGCAATAAAATCTGGGACGTCACCGAGAACTTCATCACCTGTCGGTGCTCGCAGTGAACGCTCTGCTGATTTTTCAAAAGCAACCGCGGTAAGTCCCCCGACAAGCCCCCCCACCGGACCCAACATAGCGCCGATCCCTGCCGCAACCCCTCCCACACCGCCTAAAGCAAAAGCTTTGGCAGCACCTCCAAAAGTAGCATCCTCATTATTTTTCAAATATTTTGTTGTAGTAGATATCCCACCAACAATCCCTGTCACAATAGGCACAAATACTACCCATGCAAATTCACCATCAGGATCAATGTATGTTATAGGATTTCCTTTCGCGTAGCTGTACTGGTTCAAAGTCTGACTATCCTTCATATCCCCCTTCACAGGGTCCTTGCTCATGAACCTCCGTGTATCTGGGTCATAGAACCTGGCCCGCATAAACTGCATCCCGGTTGGCTCCTGCATTACCCCAAACTTACCGATATATCTAAAGGGATTACTGTCGGCACTATCAACTACCGCCGCCGGCTTGCCATAAGGTAGATAAGCGTATTGGTTAACCTCGATCCCATCCTTATCCGTGATAGCCACCGTGCTGCCGATAGGATCGTAGTGGTAGTAGTGCCGTGTCCCGGTCGCCGCATCAATGCTGTACAACAGGCCATCGCCGTAAACGTAATAGCGATAAGCGTTGTTACTGCCGTCCATCTCCGCCAGCACATATTCCATGCCGCCGTTGGTATCGAGCAGGTAGCGGGTTTCAGTGGAGTTCATCACCGAGGACAACCGGTGGCCGGCACTGTTGTAATGGTATTCGTACACCGTGGCGCCATCGACCACCCGGTCGAGCAGGCCGTCGTCGTTGTAGGAGTAATTGATTGCCTTAACACCATCATCCTGCCGGGTGCGGTTGCCCATGACGTCATGGTTGTAGGTCTTGCCGTTGCTGGTTGAGAGTTGATTGGCTTCATTATGAATAAAAGAATCATTGCTGTCGGCAATCATGGGCAGTAGAGGCTGCTCCATCTCAAGACCGGTGCGGTTACCATTAGAATCTATGGTTAAGATATAGCCAGCGACCAGGCTGCCGTGGGCATCCAGATCGGTTTTGGCGATGAGCCGGTTGGCGTCGTCGTAGGAGTAGGCCACGGTGGCCTCATTACCCATGGTCATGCCAGACAAGCGACCAAGGGTATCGTACTGATAGCTGGTGGCGATTCCTCCCCAGTCCTCCACCCTGGTCAGCCGGTCCTGGGCGTCGAAGTAGTAGTAGACCGACCGGTTGCCGGGATAGCGGGTGGAACTCCGATTGCCGTTGGGGTCGTAGGTATAGCCCACGGTCTGGCCGAAGGGGTCGGTGACCGCCGCAACCTGGTTCAACTCGTCATAGCTGTAGATGGTCGTGCCCATGCCGTCCACCACGCTGAGCCGATTGCCGTTGGCGTCGTAGCTGTAGGTTGCCGTGCTAGCGGCCCCAGGATAAATCATGCTGACCAACCGATTGTCCTTGTCGTAACTGTAGGTCGTGGTCCGGTTGTCCGCTTCGGTCAAGGCCGCCAGGTTCCCCAGCACGTCATACTCCATGGACACGGAATTGCCCAGTGGGTCGCTTTCCGACAGCAGGCGGTTCAAATCATCATAGCTGTACTCGGTGGTATTGGATCTGGTATCGGTCAGCGTTAGCCGATTGCCCAAGGCATCATAGGTGGCTGCAACCACGCCGCCTTCGGCATCGACAACCTGGACTAGGCGGCCTAGGGAATCGTAGCTAAAATTGGTCTGTTTGTTCTTGGCATCCGTGACCCTGATGAACCGGCCGAGTTCGTCATATTCGTTGGTCACCGAGTTGCCAAGATGGTCGGCCACCGTCTTCAGGCGGTCTCTGGCGTCAAAGGTATATGTGGTCAGATGACTTTGGGCATCGGTGACCGTTAACCGATTGCCGTTGACGTCATAGGCATAGCTCTCCGTCACCCCAAGCGGCTCGGTGATTGAAACGAGACGGTTCAAGGCATCATAGACAAAGGTGGTTACATTGCCCTTGGCATCAACGGTTTTGACCCGGTTGCCGTTGGCGTCGTACTCGTGACGGGCACTGTTGCCCACGGGATCGATGCGCTGGATCACATTGCCCAAGGCATCATAGATCGTCTGGGTGGTCCTGCCCATGGGGTCGGTCAACGCGACACGCCGGTCCATCTTGTCGTATTGATAACTCTCGGTTCGACCCTCCGCCGAAGTCCGACTGATCAACCGGTTTTTGGCATCGTAGGCAAAACTGCTGATATTACCCTTGGCGTCGACATGCTGCACCTTGTTACCATTGGCATCGTAAGTGAACGAGGTGGTCTTGCCCAGAGCATCGGTGATGGAGAGCAGCCGGTCCATGGCATCATAATCGTAGGCCTTTGAGCGGCCCAGCGGGTGATTCTCCGTCAGCTTGCGGCCCACTGCGTCGTAGGTGGAGGTGCTGCGATTGCCCTGGACGTCCTGCACCGCCACCAGATCGCCGCTGGCCTGGTCGTATTCAAAGCTGGTTACCGTCTCCAATGTGGTACCCACGGCATAGGTCTCGGTCAGCACCTGGCCGTATTGGTCATAGGTGTAGGCGGTCACCACATGCAGCGCATCCTCCTCGCTAAGTAGGTTCCCGTTTGTCGGGTCATAGGTGTAGAGCGTGGTGTTGCCCTTAGCATCAGCCTTGGAAGTTGGATTGTTGTTGGCGTCGTAGAGGGCGGAGGTCACCCGGCCCAGCGGTTCGGTCTTGGTCAGCACGTTGCCGTTTGCGTCATAGGCATAGGTGGTCTCGTTGCCCCGCTTGTCGACGGCGCTCACCAGGTTGCCCCGGTCGTCATAGGCATAGGTGGCCTCATGGCCAAGCGCATCGACCTCCCGCACGAGCTGCAGGTACTCGTTGTAGTAGTGGTACGAGGTGTTGCCATAGGGGTCGGTCACCGTGGTCGACTTATTGACCCCATCGTAGCTGTAGAGGGTTTCGGCGCCGATGGCGTCGCGCTGGCTCGATACCACCCGCTTCTGCTCGTCGTAGGTGTTGGAAACCGCGATATGGTTCAGCGGGTCGGTGATGGTGAGGATCTGGTGGTTGGTGTCATAGGTATAAGCGGTGCTGTTGCCGCCCAGGTCGAGCACGTTGACCAGATCGCCGCTGCCGTCGTAAACGTAGTTGACCGATCTCCCCAGGGGGTCGAGCAGCCGGGTGATATGGCCGAAGGTGTCGTAGGAGATGCTGATGGTCCGGTCCACCGTATCGGTGATGGAGGTCAGGATGCCACCTTCGTAGTTGAAGAGAATCCGGTTGCCATGGGCGTCGACGATGGAGGCGATCCGGTTATCCCCGTTGAAGTTGTACTCGGTCATGTCCTTCTGGCGGATGGTATAGGTGTTGTCGCCATTTTTAGTCAGCGAACTGAACACGCCGTAGCGGGGGGTATAACCGCCGGATCCGTCCGGGGTCCAGGTTTCTGCCTTGCCGTCGCCGAGGCGGACCGTCACCTCGTTGTCGGCACTCACGGCCAGATGCACATTGTAGCTGTGGGTCCAGCCGATGCCGAAGGGCCCGTCGGTGCCGTCCTGCGAGTTATAGGCCCGGACGAAGGAGAAAGGCACGCCCCGGCCGGGGATCTGCAGGTCGGCATTGGCGTAGACGTAGTTGCCGGTGGCGGTGTTCACCGGCCCGTCGCCGTAGCCGGAGTTGGAAGAGAAGCCGAAAACCGTGTCCGGCCGGCTCAGGATGATGTCCTCGTTGGCGATGCTGGTCTTGCACAGCTCCAGCTCCTTCTGGTAGGTCATGTAGCCGGGGGTCACGGTGGTGATCGATTCGATGCGGTAGTTGCCGCGCGGCAGGTTGGTGAACGAGTAGTTGCCGGCGGCGGTGGTGGTGGCGGTGTGACCGCTGTTCAGGGTGACCACCACATAGCCCATGCCCTTGTTGTTCAGGGTGGCGTCCTTCACCACGCCGGAGATGGACATGTTCGAGCCGGTGCAGATGGTATAGCTTTCGCTGGCCACCGGCCCGGCATTGCCGGCCACATCGACGGCAAAACTTTTTATGGTGCTGTCCGCGCTGATGGCAAGCGGAGTTGTGTACTGCGGCGAGGTGTCGGAAGGGTCGCTATCGTCGATGGTGTAGTAGATCGCCCCCTGCTCGCTGGCGGTCAGGGCCACGGACTGGCCGTTCATGTAGGTGTCGCCGGTCGGCGAGATGGTGACCAGCGGGGCGGTGGTATCGAGCATGATCGAGTCGTGACACACCCCGGACCAGACCCCGTACCCGTTCATGAACTTGACAAAGACCTGCCGTTCGCCGTCGTTATTCGCCAACTGCCAGGGCATGGAGGTGGCATAGTCATAAGGCTCGGACCACCCCACCCCGTTATTGGAGACTTTTACCTTGGAACAGCCGCTGGGCGAACTGCATACCAGGCCGAGATCGACCGAAGTTGCTGCGGTGATGGCCTCGTCGGAATTGATATAGATGCCGCAGGAAATGCCGCCCGGCAAAGGTGCAACCGCCCGGCATTCGACGGAATAGTTGAAGCTGACCGAGTTCTCACAAGGCTGAGATGTGATGACATCGGCGACAACTTGGTAGTTCGCGGATGCCCTGTTGCCGCTGCCATTATTCTCCAGCAGAGACGACACACCATAGTTGGTGCTGGTCATTCCAGCTGAAGAAAGGGCTGGGATTAATAGGATTGATATAAATTTTGTTATTAATATTGAGCTAAATATTAATCTCACAATACGCATGTCCTGTGTTTAAAAAACTCTTTATTTAACTTTCATAATCCAGACGACTTCATAATATGAAGGTAAATGAGATGCTGAACGGTTTGTAAAATCTCCAATCCCGCCACCATAATATCCCGCAGAAATATACACAGCCGCGTCAGTTTTGTTTGCATTAGCGACATTGCCCGCACCCATAAACTGGGTGTTTACATGCCCAATATTATGGCCATGAGAAGTCGCCCCTCCCGACAACCCACTTCCCACAGCACCTCTTAAAAATCTATTTTGACCGTTCAAATCAGGAATAACCTGCCCATTTAATGGACTATCAACATCGACCAAAGTTTGACCACCACATTCCACCCATCCTTCTGGCAAGGATGGCACTCCCGGCATAGATTTCATCCAAGCCATTACAGCACCTATTGGAGAAATAGTTTCCTCGACTAAGGCCGCTTTTTGGGAATATCCTCCGGTCATTAATTGCTGCCTTGGTACCATTTCAGGATCAGCTCCGACCTGGATTCCGAGGTAAAGGGTATCAGTCTGAAACACTGATGAAGCCAGAGGATGGATAGAACCAAGCTGGACATTGAAAATACCGTTTGATGCCTGAACCGATTGGGTCTCACCCCAGAGTTCGGTGCCGCCGGACGGGACATCATAGATCTTGAAGGTGATGCTGACCGTCGAACTGATCGGGTTACCACCACCATCATTCAGGATACCTTGATAGCTGATCAGGTTGGGAACTGCCCCGGCGGTTACCGTCAGCATCAAAACCATCGCCAAAGTCATTAATGCTACAAATGCTCTTTTCATCACTAGTCCTGTATGTCTGAAGTTATAAAATCAAACCTCTTGTTTTTTGATTATCTGGAGTAAACCCCGCCGCCGCCACCTGAGTTAAAACTAGGCAGGGCATTAAGGTCGTAAACTATTACAGAATGCTTACTAACCGACCGGGCATAGTTTTCATACATTCTTTTCTGGTTGGCTTTTGCCTGTTGCCGCTTTGCCTTACGCCGATCCCTATCTTTACGTTTCCGCCGCTGTTCTTCTTTATATATCTCTCTTTCCGACCTGGTTTCGGTTTCTTCTTGGCCACAATCTGCAACACAGGAAACCGAGAGGACTATATTGTCCCAGTTAACTCCGCCGCCTGATCTGTCTTCAGTAGCGGCATCTGATGAGCCATTAGTTTCTTGGCTATACACGTCGCTAGCTTGCTCATAAGAGACGATCTCCCCATTCCCCGCAAATTCAGAAGATTTTTCTATGCTTTTTCTATAAATGCATTCCTCGTCAAAAGGACTACAGCCGTTTTTGACTCGATTGTACATGTATCTAAGGTTGTCTAATCTTGCTGCGTAGGTATACCCTTTCGCATAACCTACCCAGTGGGTGGCACTCCACTGTGCCTCATATTTCTTACCCTTAAACCCTTCATACAATCCGACACCAAACATTCCAATTTCCCAACCGGCGGCAATAGCAAGCGAGGCTTTACCAACAAAATTTGCCGCAGATGTCAGAGTCATAGCTTTTAAATTTAGTTCCGCCGCTGCAAGCATCGTCTGCAAGTTAGTTTGAGGGTTCTGGTCGAAATATTGAACCGTTGACGATGTAATCAATCCTAAAACTGAAGTTAACAACTCACCCCTTGGATCAACACTAGAAGTCACGTTGCCTTGTACATATGCATATGGACTCAAGCTCTGACTATTATTCATACCACCCTTAACCGGGTCCTTACTCATAAACCTACGGGTCCCTGGGTCATAGAACCTGGCTCGCATGAACTGGAGACCGGTCGGCTCCTGCATAACTCCGAACTTGCCAACATAGAGGAAGGGATTGTCGTGGGTGGTCTCGCTACGATTTAACTCGCCAAACGGCAGGTAAGAGTACTTGTCGGTTACTGAGCCGGTGGCATCTGTAATCGCCACGGTGGAACCGATCGGATCATAGTGGAAATAGAGCCGTTCGCCAGTGGTGCCATCTATAGAATAAAGCAAACCATCACCATAGATGTAATACTTGCTGACCGCATTGCTATCATCCATCTCGGCCAGGACAAATTCCATCTCACCAATCACATCGAGCAGGTAGCGGGTCTCTATCCCTTTGTTGACAGAAGCAAGCCGCTGACCATCGGCATTGTATTGGTAGCTGAAAAAATCAGTCCCCTTGGCTACCCCGGTCAACAGGTCGTCATGGTTATAGGTGTAATCGGTGATTACACCACCATCATCCAGGCTGGTACGGTTGCCCAGATCATCGTGGGTGAAGGTCTCACCGGTGCCGGTTAGCACCCGGTTGCCATCGTCATGGGTGAAGACATCACTGTCGTTGTCGAGCAGTGGCACCAGAGGCTGGGTCATATCGACTGCAGTGCGGTTGCCGACCCCATCCATGGTAAACGTATATCCGGCAATCAGGGCGCTGGCCGGATCGCGATCCTCCTTGGTCAACAGCCGCCCGGAATCGTCATAGGTAAAACTTTCTACCGAACCGTTACCAAAGGTCTTGGCCGCCAGACGCCCGGCATCATCGTAGGCGTAGGTTGTTGAAACACCGCCCCAGTCGCTGACCGAGGCCAGCCGGTTAAGTTCATCGTAGGTGTAATAGACAATCTTGTTACCCGGATAACGGATCGATGTCCGGCTGCCAGCCGGGTTATAGGTATAACTCACCGTCAATCCATGGGGGTCGGTAGTCGCGGAAACCTGGCCAAGGGAGTTGTACGTGAAGGTCGTGGTGCCAACCCCACCATCGGCAGTCAACCGTTTTCCCTCTGCGTCATAGGTGTACGAAAAGGTTGCCGAGTCGGGATCGGTCTTCAGCAACAACCGGTAGTTCTGATCATAAGAATAAGTGGTGGTGCCATCTGCATTGGTGAACGACAATAAGTTGCCGACCAGATCATAGACCATAGTCTCGGCAGTTGTGACAGCATCACCGATCGGGTATTCGACCCGGGTCAGACGGTTTAAGACATCGTATTCATAGTTCGTTGTCTTACTGCGGGTATCGGTCAGTGAAATCCGGTTGCCCAGTTCATCGTAGGCAGCGGTAACTATCCCGTTTTCTGCATCGGTGACCGTAACCAATCGGCCTATTTCGTCATAGGTAAAACTGGTGGTGTTATTGCGGGCATCGGTGACGGTTAACAACCGCCCCAGGTCATCGTAAGTATTGGTGGTGACGTTATTAAGCGGATCGGCAACGGTCAACAACCGGTTCAGAACATCATAGGTCGAGGTGAGGGTCTTGCTCCGGGCGTCAGTAACGGTCAGACGGTTACCATTACTATCATAGGTGAATGAAGTAGTGTTGCCCAGGGCATCGGTGGTGGAGAGCAGCCAATTAAGGGCGTTATAAACAAAGAGTGTTTCATTGCCCATGGGGTCGGTAGTTTTAAGCTTGTTGCCGTTGGCGTCGTACTCGCTACGGGAGACATTGCCCATGGCATCAAGGGTCTGGTTGACGTTCCCGATCTTGTCGTAGACCAGGGAGGTAACCGAACCGAGCGGGCTGGTCACTGCGATCCGCCGATCAAGCAGATCGTAGACATAAGTCTCGGTCTCGTTCATCGGGGTGGTCTTGCTGATCAGCCGATCCCTGGCATCGTAGGCAAAAGTAGTCTTGTTGCCATTGGCATCGAGATGCTCGGTCTTGTTGCCGTTGGCATCGTAAGTGAAAAGACTTCCCCCTCCCAGAGCATCAGTGACCGAAACCAGCCGATCCAGATTATCGTATGTGAAAAGAGTACCCCGCCCAAGTGGATGAGATTCAGAGATCTTTCTCCCCACCACGTCATAAGTGTAGGTATGGGTGTTGGTTAACGCATCAACCACCGAGACCCGGTTACCATAAATATCGTAATAATTGGTGGTGACGTTGCTCAGATCATCGGTCACTGTCTCCATTTGCCCATAAGCATCATAGGTATAGGTCGTAACATTATTCAGGGCATCGGTGACAGTCAGCAGGCTACCCTGACCATCGTAGGTGAAGGTGGTCGTGTTGGTGTTGGCATCGGTCCTGGTCAACGGGTTGTTATCCGCATCGTATGTAGCGGAAGTCACCCGTCCCAACGGTTCGGTCTTGGTCAGAACATTGCCGTTTGCGTCATGGGCATAGTTGGTAATATTACCGTTCTTGTCGGTAACACTGATCAGGTTACCTCTTTCATCAAATTCGTAATGAGCTGAATAGCCAAGTGCATCGACTTCGCAGATTAACCGTAGAAGATCATCGTAATAATGATATGAGATGTTGCCCAGGCGATCGATGATCTGAGTTCGACGTTGTTCCACATCATAGGAGTAGAGAGTTTCGCCACCAAGAGCACCCTTCTGAGCGGCAATGACATTCTTCTGGTCGTCATAGGTGTTGGTAAGAACAATGTTACCGAGGGGATCAACCACGGTCAGAATCCGATGGTAAATGTCGTAGGTGAAGGTGGTGGCATTGCCGTCCAGGTCTGTGGCTGAAACCAGATTGCCGTTAACATCGTAAGAGAAAGTGGCCGATCGGTTGATCGGATCGGTGATGCTGGTTATCCGTCCATTAACATCACTGGTGAAATTAATAATGCGACCAACAGTATCGGTTACCGATGCAAGGTTTCCGGAAGAGTAAGAGAAAGAGATGGTATTTGAGTACTCGTCAGCGATGGAAGTCAAAAGTCCGGTAGGATCGAAGTTGTATTCAGTCATATCCTTGAGACGAAGATTGAAGCTGGTATCCAGGTTCTTGGTCAGAATCGAGAAAACCCCGTACATCGGGATGTAGCCGCCACCACCATCCGGAATCCAGGTCTCGGTCCGGCCCTCACCCCAGCGGATGGAGACCTCGCCGCCTGCTTCTTCAGTGAGGGAGATGTTGTAATTATGGGTCCAGCCAAAACCAAGAGGTCCGTCGGAACCATCCTGGGAGTTATAGGTACGGTCAAAGGCAAAGGGAATGCCGCGACCAGGAATCGCCAGATCGGACCGGTTATAGGCATAGTTGCCGGTGGAGGTATTGACGTTATCGCCGCTGTAACCGGAACTGCTACCGGTACCAAGAACAGTAGTGTCCTTGGTCAGGCTGATGTCGTTAACAATATTGGCCTGGCAGAGAGTGAGTTCCTTCTGATAGGTGACATAGCCGGGGGCGGTGATGCTGACCGAGTCGATTGAATAATAGCCGGCAGCCAGACCAGTGAAGGAGTAATTGCCGGAAGGATTGCTGACTGTCTGCTGGCCGGTTTTCAGGTTGATCACCGCCAGGGGAACATTCTGGTTGAGCAGGGCATCTCTAACCGCGCCTGTAATTGACAGGCCGGTGCCTGTGCAGATCGTGTAATCCTCGGTGGCAACCGGACCGTTGTTTCCGGCCAGGTCTACAGCAAAGAATTTGAGAGTGGTATTTACAGTCAGGTCGAGCGGGGTTGTATATAAGGTTGAGGCTGTAGTCGGTTCACTTCCGTCGATTGTGTAATAAATTGTGGCCGGCTCACTGGCAACAAGAGAGACGTTCTGGGTACCTATGAAAGTATCGCCCTGCAGGGTAGCCGAAGCGGTCGGAGCCCTAGTGTCCAGATTAATTGAATCGCCGCAGATTCCGGACCATTCGCCAGTAGTATCCTTGTACTTTACGAAGACCTTCTTCTCGCCATCTCCAGGAGAAAGAGTCCAGCTGGTAGTAGTGGTGAAAGGCTGGGTGACCGGCCAATTGAAACCGTTGTTGGAAATAGAGACCTCTTCACAGCCATCCGGATCGCTACAGATCAGATCGAGGCTGACGGCCGGATCATTGGCCGCAACATTATCCTGGCTGATGAAGACCCCGCAGGAAGGTGCGGTTGAAAGTCCATGATCCAGCACCTCGGCCTGCACCTGAAAATTGGCGCTGGTTGAAAGACCTACCGGCTGGCGGGGGATAACACTTTTTGACAACTGGTACTGGCTGGAACCGGCCGCTCCGCCGCCATGGTTGGATGAGAACACCGGCATCTTGAAGTTGGCGCTTTCCATGGCAGCGACATCCGCCGACAAACAAGCAGTCACCAAGAGTAAAGTAATTATGCCGGAGATAAACTTCATTTGCCCAAATGTATTATCACTAATATTTCGTCTTAAAAACATACCCCTCGCTGCTCATCTGCTTGCGAGGGGTCATTTCATCATCTATACCCACTTGGATACCGATATAAAGTTCATCATTCTCAAAAATAGAATCATTAAGGGGTTGTTTGTCTCCCAGCTGCACTTCAAACATGCCGTCCAAAATCTGGATGTTTTTTGTAACATTCCATATGGGAGTGCCACCCACAGACACATCATAGATTCGGAATGTCATACTTACAGTGGAATTAACAGGTTGGCCGCTCTGGGAAAATAAAAAACCTCTATATGTACGCAAAGCATCAGCCTTGACAAAAGATGACCCAAGCAACAAACAAGCAGTAAGTATAATGGCAATCCCGGATCTCATATGATGAATATTTTCCCTTACAATAAACTTTAAAAACTTTTAACTTGGTAATAATATCCAACATTATTAATACCAATAGTACTCCCATCACAGATTGAACCAGATCTATTCGCTGCAAAATATCCTTCAATTACTACAGTCTTTCCAGGCAATATTTGTAATGGGGGACTGTAAATAGAATTTACGTTTGAAAAATATGAAAGATCATCATTCTTTACACTCAAATAAGAATCAGTCGTGTCGTGGACAACTCCCTCAACAACCATTCTGATTGCATCAATTCTTCGACCATACTTACCGACAGTATAACGCATTGCCCACATGTTACTAACTTCCCAAATTTCTCCCTGAGGCACAGAAAATGTATGCACTATATGCCAATCGCATCCTGATGGAGCAGAATAGCTGTTCAAATTAACAACATTCTTTAATGTTGGAACTAGTGGTTCTGCTCTAAACGCGAAAGATCCACTTGTAAACTTCTGCCGCGGCATCATCTCCGCATCAAATTCAACCTTGATTCCAAGATAAAGGCCATCTTTGTCGAATATGGTTGAAACAAGCGGAACATGAGACCCCAGCTCAACCTGAAACAACCCATCGGTCACAGTAACCTGGCTGGTTCCAATATCCCAAGTCTCAGTCCACCGGGCTGTGCCAGCCACCGGATCATCATAGATTGTGAAGGTGATCGAATAACTGCCGGTCAGCGGCACGCCGTTCTGGTCATTAAGTTTGCCCTGATAGGTAATGATATTGGGCACTGCAAAAGACACAGACTGCAGCAGGAGAAAGGTTGCCAGAACCAGCAGTGAAAAAATTGCTTTCTTCATATAGAACTCCTAATAATGCATAAAAGCACAAATGCACAAAGTGGGGAAAAAACATTTCACTCATTCAGCTTGATAACTGGCAAAAGAACAGCCCCTCGATCAACAAAACACAACACGAGCAAATATGATTTAGACCAGGAATACTCCAGAAATGAAAGACTCCCCCCAGTCTTATTGAGTGACAAGCTAACAGGACCTGCCATCACAGTTGAGTAAAAGAACATGATTTAATTTTTCTAACAAGAATTTTCTTTGTAGGAAAAACCCTACAAACCACGTAGATACAAACCAATAAATCCATCAGATCTACTTGCACAGATCACAATACTTGCTAGTTTGAAAGAGCTTTGTATGAATGCCGAGGTAGAACGAAAAAAAAGGGAGAGCCCACTACTCAAAAATGCAGTTAATAGAATTACTTTTTCGCAGTAGCCATATGCGTATCATTTTAACTGTACTGTATAGCTGACTCTAATACGTGGTATCCCAGACTAAAGTCAGCTTGTCGATCAACTTCCAACATTGACCGATTTCCGCGTCGAAATATTATCTTGTTCCGATTTATGCGAAAGATCTTTTTCACTCTAGAATCTATTCGGGGTGGAGGCTAAGGACATTAAAAAGGCAGGTATTTGTTTTCACAGAGGGGTCACCTTGGGCGTTGTTTGGGGGCCAATATTCAACGCAAATCAACAAACCATGCGTTATAAACTCTATATATTTGAGTCTTTTGGCCTTAAAAACGTCAATACAAGCTCCAGAAAGGTCTACTACAAACAATGATTAGAAATGATTTCAGATAGTTAGCGTGTCCAGACCCTATTGATACTCCCCAAAGGCCATCCATTCGTCCGTACTCTGCCATCATCAAATATTCGCAGTTCAAACCCGCGGCTATAAGCAGGATCGAACTCGATGCCAGCTTTGTAGCGCTCAGAAAGAAAGTGGAATTGCTGATTTATTGATCCAGCCCAGTTTCTTGTCCGCTCAGGATTTTCCAATACAAAAGGGCCATCAACTAAAATGTCAGTGTGAATAAGTAGATCTGAAACTCCTGGCATTGGGTTCTGATTGAGATCGTCGAGGGGATATCCTGTAAAAGTCATAACAGATAGCTCAATATCTTGGCATCCGCGCGCAATTTCAGACAAACCTCTAGCCTGTAACATCGGCTCGCCACCAAGAAAAGTAACACCTTCAATGGAGTGCAAATTCTTCGCATCATTGATCCACTCCAAAACAACATCAGTACCAACAACATTGCGTGGAACGATCTCAAGCATATGAGCGTTGCAACATTCCGGGCATCTCAGCAAACAGCCCTGCACCCACAGTGCCAGACGCTTTCCAGGTCCTTCAACCTCTGTGCAATCAACCCAGTCCGCAAGATTCAACCGAGCCATAACTACCTCACCTCAAAAACAAAGGTAGCCTCGGCACCTGCCTGATGAACAACAATGCTGCGTCCTGCATAGTGTGTCGGATCATCCTCCTCCATAAACAAAAAATCGGCCAGTGGGTCAATTATCCTTTTCACAATCTCGATTAATACGCCACGCCCGCCCTTTTGGCGGTCCACACTGTTTGAGAGTGCCAAGAGGGCCTTATCTTCATCGTCAAAAGCTAGGTCAGTAATGCGATATTTCTCTTTTAGCCGATCCCGCAGAGGCTGTAATTTCGCCCGAGCGATAGAGACAAGAAAATCGTCTCCGATAATGAAATTAAACGGGACGATATTGTCACCCAGTCGACTCAGCAGTTCTGGACGCTTAGCTACTTTGACAAAGTGCTCCTTGACCTTCTCCATAAACTGCTGACGCACAGCTTCTTGATCATCCTGAAGCTCGACCTCAGACGCACCGATATTTGATGTGAAGATAATGACGGTTTCCGAGAAATGAACAGTCTCGCCCTTCCCATCAGTCAACCTTCCATCTTCAAGG
Organism: Pseudomonadota bacterium; assembly: GCA_018823285.1. Classification (NCBI taxonomy): domain Bacteria; kingdom Pseudomonadati; phylum Pseudomonadota; species Pseudomonadota bacterium. Next base: position 62,862 of record JAHJIQ010000010.1, on the reverse strand, counting down.
ATTTGGAGAAACTTATCGAGAATCCGGACATGAGCCTTCTCAATTTCGTCAAACAGCAAAACCGAAAATGGCCGCTTTATGACTGCATTGGTGAGTTGGCCGCCTTCCTCGTAACCAACATAACCAGGAGGCGCTCCAACGAGACGTTGATCGCTGTGTTCGTGGTTGAACTCGGACATATCAAAACGGATACATGCGTCCTCGTCACCAAACAAGAACTGTGCAAGTGACTTGGCTAATTCCGTCTTACCTACTCCGGTGGGCCCCACAAAAAACAATGTCCCCTTCGGCATTCTCTGTTTCTTGGAGTGCTGAAGTCCGGAGAGGCCCGTAAACGCCCTGATAATGGCTCTAGACACCTTGTCGACAGATTCATCCTGCCCTTTGACCCGTTTCTTGAGAGTGTCGCGGATTGTCGCCAACTTTGATCTACTAAGATCCTCCCAAGGACTTTTTTGCTCACCATAGCGGTACAGGTTAATAAGACGATCAAACGTGAGTGGGTCACCAGGAACCTGTCGAGAAAGACGTACAAGTTGTTGAAGATCGCGTAGAGACATACCCTCCAAGGCATCAACAAAATCGCTGAATGCCAACTCACCAGGGTTTGGCATTGCGCGGAGCGCCCATTTGTCGATGCTGCGCTTAAGAAAATGTTCCCGCTCTATCCGACTAGGTGAAGGAACTACTATTTCTTGAATAGATGGATTCGCCTGGTAGAGAGATGGAGGGATAGCGCCCAGCCTTTGACACAGCAAAACGACCAAATTTGAAGGACTCTTCAGGCTTTCTACATCGTCGGTCGGTACGGGAGCGTTGCGAATTGCCTTTGAGATGATAAGCAACCATTGCCGCTCTTGTTCCGATAGTGCATTAGCATTACCAAAAAGGTATTGCGTCCAGTCCAGAACAAATACTACCCGCTCTTTTTTTGGCCGCAACATGTGATGGTAAAGGACAGCCAGAAAATCGTCAGTATTCTGAGGGATTATACCAGCGCTTGCATCCGTCGGGATGTCACGTGGCCCGACATCATAATCATGATCAGAATCATCTTCCTGTGAAGATGAACCAAACGTAGCTTCTTGAACCATCGATTTCCACACGTCGCTAGCGATATTCTCAACGCCTGAGAACCGATCCCACACAACCACATGGTGAAATCCACGATCTTTCAATGTGCGCAACACAACATCAAGAATGGGCCGATATGTTGAACTGGCGATGTCGTAGCAGACGTCCAGAACATCCCCATGCAGGATGACCGCCCGACGGATGCCAGCCTGTCGATTCAGGTTAACTAACCAGTTGTTCTCACTATCATTAACCATGGTAACTCTCCGTTTTATCCTCATCCATTGGCTTGGAAGATTTTGAAATCTTAACAGGGTTTTGCCACAAGACCCTTTCCTCAGATAAATCGACCCCGTAAATATCCTTTAGAAGAGGAAGAACCTTGTCTATGTCGTCCTTACATTGCATTCCTTCATAGTGGTCGAATTTGTAAATCATACTGCCGTCGGCCGTAACTCGGAAAGCAGCCTCAGCCCCTGCAGGCTTGCGAGCGAGTATGACAACTTCATCAACATCACCGTCGCTCCTTTTTGGTTTCGAAACCATGAATCCGGATTTCTCCAATGAATCCATAATTGAGCGAACGACCATGCGACGACAGTCTTCATCTGCAACGGCAGTATCGACGGCCTTCGTCGCTTCGGCGATTTTGCTCTTGATGTCCTCAAGGGATGATGATCCATTGATTTGTCGCCGTACTGATTCCAGACTTTCCAACATAGCACAGAGTGCCTTAGGATTATTGCTGGCATCTGCCGTCGCATGCTCTGTGTAGAGAGCCACCAAAGACTCCGTCGCCTCTCTGGAATTCTCCTTGGACTTTTCCTTCTTCCAAATTACAGCCTTTGATTGTGATGCTTTACGTATTTCTGCAAAGCGGGATTGAATGTTCGCCTTGATCTCTGACAACTCACCTGCATCTACAATGCGCCCCTGGTAATCTGATTGAACTGCCCTGACTTGCTCATAGGCAAAATCCAATTCAATAGGGTCGTTTATCTCGGCAATCATGTTTTGAATGAATTGAGCAAGTTCGCTACTGGCATGACGCCGCATTTCAGCTATCTCTTTACGTCTCTGGATCTCACGAGACTCGAACTCTCGCTTGGCAGCCCTTGCCAATCCAGGTAAGTGACTGAGTTGGCTGCCTATTTCGAAGCTCAATTCACGAGCGCTCTCCGGGTCGGATGAAAGAAGTCTTTCAAGTCGAGCCAATTGAGTACGAAAATCGGCAAAGTCACTAGGCAAATATTGTTCAAGACCTTGATTGACCAAATCTTCAAATTTCGCGTTATACCTGTCATGGAACTTCGCTACATTACCCTGAATGCGATCCAGATATGCCTGGCGACGCATCTGTGCTTTAAGATTCCATCGATAGTGGACAGACTCGCTCATTTTTTACTCCTTTTCCCCTCGGGATTTCCCTTGGGATTTTGAGGGCGGCCGCGATGCAACTGATCATTGTGTTGCGTCTTAGGCTTTATTCTCATCTCAAACTCTCCTGCCGTCATTGCCGCAATGCCTTCAGCTTGTGCCTTCAGGGAGAGGTTGTTGTCATTAGTAATCAAGGTTGGCTTATGTGTGCGAAAGCGGACTGCGACCGACAGAATCAGGTTGTCACCTTTCATACGGTAATCCTTAGGGAGAAGCGACATCTCTCCATCGCAAAACTGAATCTGCTCTTTCTTTATCCTGCGTAGATTACGCACAACCTCGGACACACTCGGGCGAAGAGTCTCATCAAGTTTCTTGTCGTCCAGTTCATCAATAACCCGCTTGGTAACAACAAACAATTCATTAGGGCAAACACTTGCGACAATGCTCGGTTGAGCTATAAGAGCTGACGTATCAAACACATAGACTGATTGAACATTTTTAGCGAGTGCTCCGATAAGTTTGGCAGACCACCTGCCAATTTCTGTAACTTTGCTATGAATCAACTCCAAACGAGTCCCAAGTAAAATTGAATCGTAGTCCATTAGCGCTGAAGACAAAGACTCCATTTCTGTCACCCAGGAATGAGCCAAGTCGGCCAATCCGGCTTGTGGCTGGGCCTTGATTAATGCAACGTAATCATCGTCACCGACAAGCCCTTCAATACCTTCGCCTCCGACCACTTTAGAAATTTTTTCGTAGAGTTGATGCAACGATGAGATTAGACGAAAGAAACCATTATCTTCTGTCAAAAGATCATCGTCTAGTTTTTTCGGAAAGCTTTCAAGTATCGACTTTAATATCTCCTGAGTCAGCAACCGGGAAGGAAAGTTGGAGGTCCATCCAGGATATAGAAGGCGAAATGAAGCCCATATTGCTTTCAATTCATCGAGATTGAGTGGTAGCGGAACTTTTTGGATAAGTGTCTGAAGTAGAAGTGATTGGTGCTTTTCGGAATAAGGACCGTAATTCGACAGGACATGAAGGAGGCCTTCATTGGCGGACAACTCGAAGTCCTCAGAAGAATTGATACACTCGCAGAGTAAATTGAACAGTGTTTCATCCCAGGCATTACGGTTGATTGTGCCATTAACTCGTTCTGTGTCGGCTAACCCTGAATAGAACGCTGGAACAAGATCATCCAGTAGAGAGTTAGACGTCGCTAGTCGCCGAAGAAGATTCTCCATATACAGGGATTCGCCTTCCCAAAGTACAGCAGCACAGAGATCCTCTTGACTTACTTTTTGGTTAAAGATACTTGAAAGAGACCGAAGAGGATTGCTTATCAATTCATCGTCACTGCTGATCCGACCTTGATACGCTACAAGGAACTGACGCTCAATGCCTCCGTGCGTCGCTTGAATACGATGGCAACGGACTTCATGTTGATCCGTTAGACGCAGGAAACTTGGGTCAGGAGCCGGTGCCTTTACTCTCAGCTTGCAGCCGTTTCGATTCTCATTCCATTCAAAATGGATATCATCTGCATCTTTGTCATCGTGGTAGATGATGATGGCCTGTTGTGGCAGCGCTTGATCCGGGGTTGAGGGATCAGCATGATTTAAATTGGTAATAACAACTCGCGCACTCTCTGGCCAATTGAACAACACACGCTGAACCGGCAGGATATGGAAATTTTCCCAATTAAGGTTGTCGACAGCAATTTCCGGGAATAGCTCTAATTGTAAATCATGATTATCAAATACCGGTGCAATGAAGCGATCATAGGCTTTTTCACAATCAAGCGAACTGATATAGGAACTAAGGCCTTCATCTATGGAATCAATGACCAATTCCCCAGATTTCAACTCGACCGAGCTGGGAGTGTCTTTCCAATAGATCTGAACCGCCTGGGATTCAAGCTTTTCAATCTGGCTTGCGGCACTAAACCAACGATAACCTCCACCCTGAATCTTCGAGCGAATCTGGTCTTCTGGAAATACATCCTCAAAAACTGTAACATCAACTGACAACTGGGGAGGAACTGGACGATAAGCCTTGGATTGAGATTCAGGAAGTAGTCGTTGAAGGATTGGATCATAAAAGAACACCTCATCGTTCTGCATCGCCTTGGCTGGCAGCATATCTTCCGCAATCATACGATGTCCACGCTCAGTAATCTCTATGTCGCGTAAGGTCAAAGTGTTCAGTGATTCGACATCACTCAAGCAACGTATAACATCCAGGGTAATGAGTTCAGTGAGTGTGGGCGTCACTATCGGCGTAGGGTCAACTACGCAGAGGACATCAATAAAAAGACGATCTAGAGGGAGATTGTTGAAGTTGGCGTCAACTCCGAACCTATCGGCCACGGCAAGAATGACTCGCTCAAATGCAGTCGGTTTGCGAGGAGTCGCGTGAAAGACACGCGTTTCTATCCGAAGCATTGGTACACCGATGCGGATATCAGTCAATTTCATTTACTAATTCTCCCTCGGTGACGATTGTTATTTTGATTTGGACGGCCATTTGATCTTTTCGGCGAGAATCCGGCGGGAAGAAGCCTGTCGTATTCATGCGAGGAGATAATATAGTCGGAGGACCAAAGGCCACCACTTCGTTGGATCTCATCTATTATAAACCGATAGACCTCAACCTTGCGTTTGCCTGGTTTGTCTAAATGTGGCAGGAAAACAGGATATTTGCAGAAGACGTCCTTAGCTCCCACAACTACCAGCAACTCTTCTGCCCGGGAGAAGGCGACATTAATCCTTTCAAACTGAGCTGTGTTTGCCCTTTGAGACAACTTAAAAGGCGGGCTCCTTACCATGCTCACCAGAATGATAGGCCGCTCTTGCCCTTGATATCTATCCACGGTGTTAACATCCCAATCGATAGCTGAGAACCGGGTTTTGCGAACACTTTCAATACGTTTTACTGCTCTCTTGATGGCGTTTTTTTGGCCATTGTAAAATGTAACTATCCCTACCTGCTTGGGTGGTTTGTCATTCGCTCCGAACCCCTTATCCCGACAAGCCATTTCAATGTCGAACAGAGACTTGGCAATTAAGATCCATTCAAGTTCGTTGACCTTGCTGCTACCGAGCTTACTACTCTCATAGTGACGTTTTCCGTGGGGGTCGAGAGTTGAATCAATCCATGCCACATGCTGCTCAGGTACGATATACCGTTGGTCTTTTTCACCCTGCAATGTGAGGCCATGAACACGATGTCCTCGTGGGTCGGAATCTGGGTTCTTCCCGTCGGGGTCCGACAGCCCACATATAAGTCTGTTTTCATAGAACTGGTTCACGACCCGCATAATCTGCGGATGCATTCGGTACTGAGTAAAGAGGAACGACTTAAGGCTATCCGGAGCATTTTCGAAGTGCTCCTTGAAAAGGGACGACGTCACCATCTTCTTGAAACGATCGAAGTTTTCGGCCGTCAATTCGCTGTCGGAGTTCTGGTCTTCTTCGTTCGACTCCTCTTGATCAGCGATTGCTTCTTCCCAGGACCCTTCTTGCTCCTTGAAAAGTGGCGGCAGTTGCCGATGGTCACCCACCAGGATGGCCGTCCTGCCCATCATCAACGGCATAATAATTTCAGTCGGAGTTGCCTTACTCACCTCATCGACGATAACCGCGTCGAACCATGTATGGCCAGCATCTTCGAGAGTGTTTCTTCTTTCTGTGCAAGTCACACCAACCACGTTGCACGCATTGATGTAAGTAGGAAGGAAGTTATCTTGATCGCACTTGACTGTTTCAGGATCCGTCAGGTCGGATACCCATCGCTGGAGAACATCTCCCCAAGAATCTCGGAATGAACGACTCTGCTTCAGACTTTCGGCTAACGAGTCTCGATCCCGTTCTGCCATCGCACGTAAGGATTGGAGTTCACCATTATCTAGTTTCACACCAGATAAATTTTCCGAACGCTCGGAAAGAATATCGCTAAGCCTTTTTTCCTTGGCGAAAAGGTCTGAAGACAACTCCTTCTGGCGTTCCGTCAGATGGCGGAGCTGCCCCTCCAATCGCCGCATTTCATCTTTGTCGACCTCGGTTGAAGCAAGCGAATCAATGAATCGACCAAGCTCTGAGCAGACCTCCCTGCAACCATCCTCGATCTCAGCCTCTATCTCCATAAGTAATGCATATGCTGCATCAAGCGTTTCAACAACCTGGGTTCGCATACTTCCTGCATTGGTCAAGATGGAAAGTGATTTATTGTCTGGCGCGTTAAACAGGCAAACATAGATGTCCATATCCAGTCCAGAACCTTTACGTTTTACTTCTCGGATTTCTTTCTGGATAGCCTGATATTCGAACACCTTGCTGTCATCTTCTTCCATTGCCTTGAGCGTGTCTTGAAGCTTACGCTGTAATTCCGCCAGACGTATTGCCGATTCAGAAGAGAGCACAGAATCCCCTTCAGTCGCTTGGAGTCGATCACGGTCACCATTTATCTGTGACTTGAATGCGGCTACTTTACGCCAGTTCAGCAATGCTTCTACCGCAAATCGTGTTCGCTCTGAAAGTGAGCCATAATCATACTCAGACCACAGGACATTAGCTCTTATGCCGATTTCGGAAAGACGATCCAGGGGCAAAACAATTCGGTCGTAAATTACCCGCAGCAATGGCTCGGGAATAGTCCCTGCAAAAGAGGCGGCACCTTCGATGAATGACCTTAGCGCCATGACCTCTCGTTTTTGCTGATCGATGTCTCGGGCACGCTCATCCGACTCCTTAAGTCGTTTCAACTCTTTCTTGCAAACTGCACGTTGATTCGTCAGGGAGTCTGACTTCGAACGCAAAGAATCCATGTCGCCAGAAACTAAATCCACAGATTTGATCCATTTGGATACCGCCTCCAATCGCTCGTCAGCGCTGGACCACACGTCAAGAGTACGGCACTGACATGCCTCTGCGATACTTCGATAGTATGTTCCAATCGCGTTCGCTTGGTTGTAAGGATGCTCACGTTCGTTGTTTCTCTCCTTTCGACTCAGTCGAATCGCGCGGATGGCAGGGACCTGTGCCAATCTCTCTAGTACATTGTTGACAGCCAAACTAGCCTGTGAAACGAGAAGAACCTTCTTGCCGTCTCGAATAAACTGCCAGGTGGCCTCTGCGATCATCGTCGTCTTGCCGGTGCCTGGTGGTCCTTGAACCATTGCAAGATCAGGAGTACTGACCATTTTTTTGACAGCAAGCCTTTGTTCATCATTGAGACTGGTCTGACGCCAATCGTTATCGTTTATCTCCTTTAGTTTCGACGGCTCACTCGCAGCCTTGATGTCGAACAGATAAGAGGAGAGAAAGGGGGCGTGTCCGGATTGTTCCTGAAGTTGCTGCAATTCACTTCGTTGACGTTTTATCAGTATCATATCACCAACAACCGATAGCGCGAGAAACCCTGAAGAATCTACACGGCTCAAATACCGTTGCGCCGCTTCTTCAACAGTTCCTCCGCCGTTGATGATACGATCAAACTCATTCTGGGATTCTTCGGGAAGCCGAAAGTCTACATATACAAAATATGGCGTCTCCCAAGGCATTCCGTCTATATCAACATCGCCCGGACTGATTAGCTCATCCTGACCTGCGAAATCTCCCAATTCGGCCCTGCGTGGTCGTTGCTTGTCGTCGTATTCAAACTCCCAGGGGTCCTGTGAGTAGTTGAGACCATAGGCTTGCAACTCATTACTGCTAAGCGTTCGGCGCACCTGGTCGAAGTTTTCTTTTGACTCACAAACTGTCAAGAAACGGATACGACCGTCAGACAACACCTCGATGTCAAGGTACCGAAGACCGACAAGACGTGAACTAACGAGCCTCTCTCTCCAATCCAGATAATCTCGCCAACCCTGAAGTCGCTCTTTTGTTACAACCGATATCAATGGGAGTTGGGCGACGAAGTCATTAGATAAAATGTTTTCTTGTCGTTTAGAAGACGGGTACACACTCTGAGATTGGGTGAACACGAAGCCTGAAATTGATTGTTCGAACGGAAGTTTTGCAGAATGAGACAAGTCAACGATTTTTTGGACAAGAAACACAGGGTTGTCCGCATCTCTTTGATTATCCCAAAGCTTCCCAGATACTGCCAACGAAATTCCCCGTGGCAACTGCCGCTCTAGTCGCGGACCTATCATTTTGGGTCGAATCTGGAGATAAGGCTGATCAGCACGCAGGCTCAAATTACAAATGAAATATGACTGTGAGATCCCTTCGGGGAAGACGGTCTCAATAAATATGGACAGAAGATCTGCCCCGGGTGGCGCATCCTGGAAGAGTACTTTGCCATGTGCACGGCGTAATCCCTCTAATTGTGAGCGCAACCCCGGATAAGTCTTGCCATGGGGGGTCTGATTATCATCCTCGTTCTTTGCAAAATCCAGATAGATATTGCCATTGACCTGGGAGCTCTTTTCTTCAGTTGAAGACTCGCTTTCCTGACTAACATCCAAGAGACTAGGTTCATCACTGGTTGCGTTGTCGATTTCACTATCTTCACTCAAGGTCAGACTTTCTTGTTCCCGTTGTCGCTCACAAACTAAGCCAGAGCGCATCGCAACAATTGCTTCTCGGATATTTATTACTGATCCTTCGATACCATGTTCTTTCGCATCATTAATGAGCTGTTCTTCATCAATAGGGATCGCCTTGTTTAATTCATCAAGGGGTTCAGCTATGTTCAGCAGTTGTTTAGATTTTTCTTCCGACAATCTGGTGCGAAGTTGCTCAAGGGTTTCATTTGCCTCAGTCCTTTGGTTGTTGGCAATGGCGATGTTTTTTCCAGCGGCCACTATCGCTAAGCTTAGCTCATCCAGACTGGCCTTGACCATTTCAACAAGTTCATTCTTAGCGGTCTCTACGGCCAGCTCCGTAACTAGCTTGAGTTCCTGACGTTTTATTTCAAGCTGATCTTCCAGCGATCTCAAACCTGTTTTAATTGATGCTAATTCCCCCTTGCCTTCGCGGATCGTTATAGGGATGGCATCGACCATATCCTGACAAATGCTGAGTTGGTTTGTTCGTTCGGCGAGAACAGCTTCTTCTATAAATTGAGGACGACCTGTAATGATCGAGGTATGATTTTTTTTAATTCTCGTTAGCTTGGACTTAGAATTTGACCTTTGTTTCACCAGAAGGTTCTTCTTGTTTGTTAGTTCTTGAATCTCTTTTTCGTAGTTGGTAAAGAAGGACCCTCTCCAGGCAGATGACCCGAATTTGTTTAAAAGGTTCTGTTTTGAGACATTTTCCAGTTCAAGGCTACTTGCTTTCAGTTCATCAATTTTTGGACTCAATATCTTTATTTCATTTCCTGCCTTGTCGATCTGATTGGTCAGATCTTTCAGCCTGTCGCTTGCTAACTTAATTTCTCTATCTTGGTCATCGGCAGACTTTCTCCTGACTACTTCGATCGTCTCCAAATACCGTGCAGGGATATCTCCATTTTCGAAAGTTTCCAGATCTTCCCGAAAACTAATCAATTCCGCTTTTTGGGCCTGAATAGTTCCAGCAATATTTTCGATTTGTCCTTGAGCTTCTAAAATTCGACTATCAAGATCGCTAATTGCTGTCTTTACCGGTTTTGACTTTTCCTCAACAGCAATCTTTACATGGTCGATATCTTCCGGGGACAACTGACCCGACTTCAGTCCCTCAAATCGCTGCTGCTGTTGTTCACGAAGGAGTTGTAACTGTTTCGCATCCGCCTCAGCCCTGAACAGGGTGCCCTGTGCCAGTGAAACTGCATCGGACGCTTCTTCAATTTGACTCAAATGCTGTTCATCAATTTCTCGCGCTTTGTCGGAAAGACGTCTCTCCCCATAGACGAGTTCGGACTTTCGTTCTTCCAGGTCACTTAAGCGTGAAAGGAGGTTATCACAAACTTCGATTTGCGAGCCGATCCTTGTAATGGTAAACACCGCCGACTGTTCGAAGGGCTTGGCACCCTTATGGTTTAAGTCTTTGGATGTCATCTGGTTGGTTGTTTCATGATTCAACACCGTATCTCTGTTGCAAAGGGCACAGGGGCAGTTCCTGAAATCACATTCCCCCTTCCATCTCAAATAAACGAACTCAATCTAACCGACAATGCGTGTTTGTTATAATTATTTCCATATTAAATTTGCGACGGACTGTTGGTCAAAGTCTGTGAAAAAGATAGGCAAGCGGAAGAATCGGGTTGTGTACATCACCACACAATTATTCTGTTCTAATATCAAAGAAGGCCTTCTTCCAATTCTTGTACAACCCTTATAATCTCTAGCACTCCATAATGATAAAATGGAAGGCCATTACTTATCCCCAGAAGTATACCCAAACATAGTTGCTACTTCCCCTGGAAACCCCAGAAAAACGGCGACTCCATTCGCCCACAAAGAATTGAAGAAGTCTTTGGAGGCGATTGCTTCAAGCCCTGACCCTAATAGGAAAAACTCATTACTTGAAGACATGTTTTCTGATAAGGCTAGGACTTTGAAGGCCTCGGTTAATGCACTATTGGAAGAGATTCAACTTCGTGAAGATCTAAATGACTCACACTTTGGAAAGATTGATGGAGAAGTCCGCCGGTTGCACACTGAGTTAATGGAGTTGGATAATATTGCGGATTGTTACCCGTTTGATTTGACGAGGGCCATTGATGAGGCACGAGCCAAGATTAAGTCAGATGTTCTTGAGCTTGAAAAAGAGCGGCGGCAGGAAGGCCTGGAGAGCTGGAGAGACTTGATGTTTTTAAAAAAATATTTGATGGGGTCGTTGAAAGATTACTGGGAGATGACCAGGCGACGCGGGGTTTTGGGCGAGTTCAACAACAAGGCTCTCAATGGCCACAACTAACAATCATCGACTATTTATCGGTATACATATTTCAGTAGATAGTGTGAAGGTTCTTCACTCCTTTAATGCATAACATATGATAACATCCATTGGAGATGTTGATCATGAATTTTGATATACGAAATAGTGAATCCGTTTGAATCATTTCCTTCATGAAAACTATTTGCATTTCATGGTCCATGGTAGTGTGGAATCAAGCTTGGAGCATCTAGTTCACCAGCCATCCGACGTTCCAAGAAGCCCGGCAGATCATCGTTAGGCGCAACTCGTTCAGAATCAATCAACAGAAACTGAATCCTTCGTCCATCTTGCCCTTCTGCTAGCCTATAAATCTCCGCGTAGAGCGCTTGCACCAATTCAGGGTTCTCATCCTCACTAATGTTTTTAGTTGGACTATCTATGATAATAAAGTCAGGAACGGGCATATTTTTACTCAAAGCAACAGCATGAATCGCTAAAGCATAACATACGTTGAAGAGTGTTTTCTTGCCTCCACTCCCAGTATCCCAAAAGCTCCACTCCTGCCCCCCGTGAACAACTGATGGCTTCCAATTTCGTGGATCTATAACAACACTGTCTTCCTCCGTTACTCCTGGGAAAGAGACCGCAATCATTACACGTTTAAACTCTGCAGCTATAGCCGCAATATTATCGTCGGCGTCACTTAGACGCTCACGCTCTTGGGTAACAGATGTCTTTAACAAGTCAATCTTACCTTGCAAAGCACCAGCTTCTTCCTCTAAAGAATTAACTGCAATTGGCATTTGTTGAAGTTGCTGTAGAGATCTTATACGCTCAACAAGGGTCGCGATTTCTCGCTCGCTATTCCGGATACTTTCCACATACGCAGAGTCATATCGAGCAAGTTCTTCCTGCAACTGACGATCTAGATACATTTTCTTTTGCTGTGCAAGCTCAAGCTGTTTTACCATTCGTCTCAACTCATGCTCCCGACGCGAAATAGAATCAGCAATCTGATCAATGCGTTCATTAAGATCTCGTCGAAGTGCTTCTAACTCGAGGGGCGAAGTGGCATTGTCATCATCATCTGGATCACTACCACACAGGCCACATTGTTCCTGGTTATCTAGCCTACCAGAAACATCAACCCCGCATTCTGGACAACGTTTAAATTGAACACCTCCAAGTATTCTTCCAGAGTGATCAGCTCTCTCGGCTTTAATCTTTGATGTAATCAATTCCGCCCTAAGAGCTTCCTGTTCGCTGGTTGCTCCTGATAACTCAGAAATTGCCAGGCCGATATCTTCAATCATTAAACTCAACTGTCTCAGATTGTGCCGAAGAGTATCTGTCGGGTGAGTTTGTACAGATCGAGTACTTTCAAGTGTGTTTCGGATTTTCGTGGCTTCCTCAAGTTCCTGTCGGGTGTTCTGGAGTTGAGCAAACATATCATCTTCAGACCCAAGATTGAACCGAGCCATAAACGAACGGATTTGCTGCACTGCTTCACGTTTGGTTCGCTGCTCATCCCTAATCCGCATCAAATCAATTTCGAGTTGGTTTAGACGATCGGAATACAACCCGGTGAAAAATCGCATGGCATCTTGACTTTTACGCCCGCGAAAAGGGTCCTCAAGACGAAAAAACGACGAATCTAAATGTGTCTGGTCTAGATAGCAATACCTTAATATATCACGAATACTTAGACGGATTAGAGGTGAATTTGGGTCACGACTTCTCTTCCGAACTTTGATTGGAGTAACTCCACACAAATGGAAAATCAAGTCACTAAGACTATACACTTCTGCATCAATCAAAGGCTCCTCTTGGGCACTTAAGGGAGCATTTACTGACCCATTTTCATCACTCGGCCCAACCCAATTAACCCTTACACTTTGGGTGTCCTCCGAAGATCTCTCAATCGTACAATCGTAGCCCCCTAAAACGAGTGACAACTCAGCCGCAACAAACTCCTGTTGTATCGCAGGAGTGCGTTCAAGATTCCCTCCAAGGCAGTAATCCACTAAACGGGCTACTGTTGACTTGCCCTTGCCGATTGGACCATATAAAAATGTAACAACCTCAGAGAAGTCTATGTGCTCGGTAGATTTCCGAGTACGAACAATTAGATGTCGGAGTAATATCTTCATGTCGGTATGGGCGAGTTGGATTTCAAAGAAATAATTTCTGGAAATGTTTCATATATAAACCGCATTAGATTAGTTGCGGTTAAATCGAATCTCCTCTTTAGCAGCTTTGCTCGTCTTGCATAAGGCTTGAACATTTCTTCCTCAGCCAATTGTTGAGCTTTATTTCTCCCCATCTCTGTGCTAACAATTACAAACGTGCGTCCTTCGATACTGATGTTTGTAAGGCCCTTAGCGATGAGAATATTGAGAAGCTCCCGATACCGGTGATCCCAAGGACCAAAGCGATATCTAACCATCTTTGACTCCACACTGTGACGCTCATGATCATCTAAATGGATGTCTCGGGTAGAACATCCTTTAGCTTCAAGAGCTCGCTCAAGCATGACAGGATAGCGTAGCAGGAAGTCCAGTTTAGCAAGTTTAGTCAACCCCTCAATAGCACCGCACTGATCATCCTCTGCAAATGCATCTAGGAGAATAAGAATTCTTGCCATATGTAAGTCCGGCGATTGATCGAGATCAGCTACCATTTTTACAATATCCATTACTCTGTCTCCCATGGCCGGTTAATACTCCACTGAATTTTACATTGAGAAGTCAATGAAAACGCAAATCCCTCAAGATGTTCATTGCTGCATTCATAAAGCTGGCTACCCTCATCACGTCGTTGTTGAAATCGAGTACGTAGTGTGGAGAGCATATCAAGACCAAACGAACGTTCTTCAGTATGAGTAGCCTCAAAAACCCTTGCAGCATCGCTGAGAACAAGAGACCGGACATGTTCATTCCGCTGGAGTCCGGGTTCTCGACCATATTTTTTTGTCCAAACGATGCCCAAGAAATCAGCTTTATCACGAAGGTCCTCTGCTGAGTTACATGAAACGGCGGAAAAACCTCCAGCATCAAGCTTTTTGAGCAGGAGCTCCCTCTTACCAGCACCAGGCTCGGTAAATTCTGCAGGGTCAACTGCTAAAGTAGCCATAGCATTTAATCCGTTTTCTAGGATTTCAAGAACACGAGATCGATCAACACATTTTCCTGCAATGCGTTGGACAAGCTCCTCATCTTCAAAATGAGCGGTTACTGGAAGGTATGCAGGCAAAACATCTTGGTGGGCAAGAGATGACGCCTGTTGGCACTCCCATATGAGCTGCCTCGCTGAGCGGAGAACTGAGTGATAGGAACACTCTCCTGCACGCTCCCAAACACTCGTAAGAGTGTAAACAAGCCGAACCTCCGCGTCAGCTAACTTTGGTAAACTGTCGTTAGCATAAGTTTTTGATAGAGAGTTAAATACCACCTCTAGAGTACAATCGGCTAACTTGGCAACTTGCTTCAGAAAACTCTGGGCCAAAGGTGGGACGTCACTAACTATGGACGTCCTTTTGATCAATTCAAGGACGTAACGGAGGTCCTGCCCATTCTTGGCAGAGTGCAATGGATGGTTAGTAAAGAAATGATATGATCTGAAACAACCAGGGAAATCTTTTTCGAGCTTTGCAAATCGAGCACATGATCCTTTCACAGCCTTATCACTGGTCTTCCATACAGCCTGATCTGAAGCTCTAGTCTTTACTTGCAAGCCTGAAAACGTTCCATCACCATGCTTAACAAGGACATCCTCGTGGTGTTCACAGAAAACTTCTACGACATCCTCGGTAGTGTCTAGCATCATACAGCAAACTATGGCAGCATAAATCGATTGAAATCGATAACGACGTGCTGTTTCATCTCCAGGATCACCGTCTGCGGCAACCACATCCGGTGCTGCAGGTCCATTATGCTCAGGCATGATCACCCCATTTATAATTCTACACAAGACCTTAATCAAATGAGCTTCAATACCAGCTTGCTTCTTCTAAGTACTGAAACAACCAAATTATCATGCCTTTTCTCTAAGACACAATTCTCCCAAACATCCTAACCTTCAAATTGACTTTGACCTAGCATTTTGTGCTAAATCACCATGGCATATAAGAAGTTTTCTATTTCATTAAGTTTTAAATTTAACCTCAACAAATTGATACTTTTATCAGAGTGAAAATATGGCTAAAAAGAGGTAACTGTCTGGGAACATGCAACATATGATCTTCGATATTTATTAGTAACTTACTAACACTCAAACTTGTCTACCTCGGTCAATTTTTAAATACCATCAATCTGGTTTCGTCTGTCCACCAGGAAAATCTTAATTCCATACTTCTTAATCAATGGTGCTTCACGCCATTTCTCGGCGAGTTGTCTGAACTTCGGGGAATCTGGGACGGCGATTCCCAGGATATCATTATCTGGAACCTCTTCAACGGTCATTAACTGCCCGATCGCTTCTCGCATCAGGGGGTATTCCTGCGAACTTTTACTGCGCTCAAGAGGGCCTTTCTTGGCTTCAACCCTGTAGGTCTTATCTTTTAACTTAGCGACAATATCACCCTTACCTGACGTTGAGTGTACTTCAATATCTGCGCAGCCCTGTTTCGTGTATTTTCCTTTCCAGTCAGGTCCTGAGGACTTCTCCCAACCGCAATCACACATAAAGTCTAACAGTGGGAATATGATCTTTTCCTTAACCTTTACCTGGGCTCCGTCAATAGCAAACACTGATATGACCAGAAGTGTCAGAGTGTTCGGCAAAGTAGATCGCCAGGCGTAAACTGACTTCCGCTTCCGGCATTTTATCTGGATCAAGATAGTTAAGTGCCAACAATTCCTTATGTATTGTTTTCACCCCAAAAACTCACTCGTCTCTCCAAAACTAGTAACCAGCACTTCCTTCTTTGCTCGAGTTGCTGCAACATAAAGGAGGGCTCTTTCCTGGGTTTCTTGCTCTCTTTGAATTGACGTATCATCAGTTTGGGCCCACTGTACTTCCAGTGGAACCACTCCAGCATTTACTCCGGCAATAATGACCCGGTCAAACTCAAGGCCTTTCACCCGGTGCATCGTCGCAATTCGTATTCCACCTATTCTTCTATCTTCAACCTCATTTGGTTTGATAAAACAGGTCTCTTTTCCCATTGCCTTGAGGGCGCCTTGATACTGCCTTAACAGTTCATTTGTCCTGGCAACCAAACATATTTGATTTAGCTCACCGCCTTCATTTTGAACCTGGTCAAGATATTTTACAATGAACTCGACCTCTACCTGAAATGAAGTGAAGTTTTCAACCTTGGGTAATACACCATGCATCAGGGACTTGTAGCCCATCTGATCATCAACCCCACCATCCAGGTCATCAAAACTCAAACCTTCCAACAAGTTTACTGCCCAGTGTCTGTTCTCTTCTGTCGTACGATAGTTGATGCGCAACCTTTTCCCACGTCCCCGAATGTTGATGCCGCACTGACCAAGAACAACCTTGTGGCGATATATTCTCTGATGAGCGTCTCCAACTATAAACAAATCATTTTTATGCTCTGTCCCTGCAATTTGTCTGATCAAGTTGAAAGCCTGAACACTCATATCCTGTGCTTCATCAACAATTACTGCCTTATAAGGGAGAACCGCTCCCTTCTTTTGAATCAGGACACAGGCATCACGCATGGCATCGTCCACTTCCCGGAGGTTGTTCTCATTGAGGAGCACGCGGTATTCTTCAAAAACCGGCCAGATATCTTTTCTATTTTTTCTGCTTAAACGTACCCCTCTGCCTATTCTGGAAGCTTTTAAATACTCAGCAAAAGAAGTAATAGATTGGGCCTGAATGACTCTCTCCCATTCTTCCCGATAAAAAGTATCGTCCAGCCCTAGCTCTGCAGGAACCAAATCCAGCGCTTTTTTCCAAAACGCTATTGTTCTTTTCCCATAATCCAGATCATAGTTGTAATCGTTCTTTTTCAGGAAGTTTGAAACCCACCTATCCAAGTTAATAACCTCAATCCGACGCATCGGTTCATCAGTACAAATCTTCCCCAGGTTCTCCTTGATATCGGCGGCGAGATTTCGAGTGAAAGTAGTGAAGAGTATCTTATCGTTTTTGGCGTTATAGGTTGTTTCTGCAAGCCACTTTGCCCTATGGATTGCCACAACGGTTTTCCCGGTTCCTGCGCCACCTAAAACTCGCACTGGTCCATTCCAATCCCTTTCGACAAGACTGCGTTGAGATGGATGGAGAAAAACTCTCCACTTCTCAAGGGGAGCTTCAAGAATCTCCTGCAAGGCAATATCATCATCTACAACTACGAAGCGGCGTTTGGTATCTGGGTTGTGTAGTGCCTTTTCAAAATCTTCTGTATCTGCTTTTTCATCAACGTCTGGGCTTCTCTCGAACTCTCTGAAAACCTCATCCAAAGTGTATCCGGCTGCCAGGGCAAAAAGCGCCTCGCACGCCTCTTCAGGTAGATTCTTGCACTTTTCTTCCAACTCCTGATCGGAATTAATGTTTCGGACAAGGGGCAACAATTCTTCCGGAACTCCGAGCTTCAACAGATGCCTGTCATGAATTGAGGCGAATAAAGATATCTTCCCATCATTACTTTGAACTGTCTCTTTCTGTTCACTGATTTCCTGGACAGTGTCATCGACATCATAAACCTGCAGGCTTCCTGTCTCGGGGTTTATTTTACACCGTTTATTCTTCGCCCAACTATATGCTTTGTCATGATGATCCACCCACAGAAGCATATAGACGTTTCCGGTATCAGGTTTTTTCACTATTCCCCGATATTCCTGATCGATCCGCACCGATCGTAATGTTGGGTCCTTGAATTGAATTATTTTCTCATAATTTATACTGGCCGAAGTTGGGTTCTCCCGAAATTTTGTAATAAAATCGAGCACTTTACCTTGCTTCTTTTTTGGGATTGCGGCAAAGGCCGCCATTAATTCAGAAGAGATCGCCACAATTGGGTTCTCGATAGGCACCATTTACTGTTCCCCCTGAAAATCTTTCAAAACCATATAGTTCTCTGGATCATTCTTTACTTCATCTAATGACAAAGTTTTCCAGCCAACCAAGGCAAATTGTTCTCCATATTCAAGCTCATCATCGGCAAGTAAAACCAACTTGAGATCTTCCCAAGCTATTTCTGCGGTGGCTGTAATTACTCCGCCAGACCCAACTAGCTCATATCCTGCCTCTGGCACAGGCCAGCCATTTTCCTTCAAGTAACTAATCAAACCATGTAACGTTTCATCTGTTAGCTCCTTAACCTCATTCCACACTTCTTCTCCAGGACCGCTCGATGCCGGCACAACTACAGGAGTGCCTTCTTCGTACAGCTTTAACCCTTCATAAACCTTACTCTTAACCCCGGATGTAGTCACAAAATAGGAACATGGCAGAAACTGATAAAAATTGAATAGTCTCAGAAAACCGTTCCATGCTGCTTGGAACCCTGGTTTGGCTTTATTTTTTTCACCATCTTCAAGACAACACCCCACTTTAACTCCAGAGAGCATTCCAGGAGGAGCGACCGCTGCCCTCTCAACAACAACATATTGTTTCATACCCTGATAACCATCATAATTAGATGGTTGAAATGCCCCATACAAACAAGGGCCATCTGCTTTTTTGACCTTCTCGGCAATATCTTCGGGGAGTATTTCATCTAAATCCTTCAGTAGACCACCAACGGACTCATCACTGGCGAATCGGTTGTGATCCAGATGAAGGAGAGAAAAAACGAACATCAATTTCTGCCATTTTTCCTCATCGGGTGACTCCAGAAACTTGATCAAGAGATCAAAACTGTTCATCTTGATCAGTTTCTTTACTCCGGTTAGTTTGTATCCATCAATCAAGCTTTGGAACTTACCCCCTCCCGGCAAACTTCCAGTATCCATGAAATCATCATAGAAATTGCTCTTAGACTTGAATTTGTTTTCAACATCATGCCAGGACAATGACCAGACATGACATTTGCCACTCTGGACTATTGCCATCCGTTGCGCCATATCCAGACCTATCCGATCCTGATGATAAGTATAACCGTCCAGGAACAAGGCCACCGGCTTCATAGGATCATTAAGTCGAGCCGGTCTGATCACAAAATCAGCCCTGGACCCAATACTCACCCCTGCAAGTTCAGCCAGTTCCACCTGGGGCTCTATGTAGTATGACCTGTCACTTACCTTGAGGAAATATCCGGGTTTGCCATTAACCAGATCATTCTTCAGCTCAACCGGCAAAGAAGCCGATCTGAAGAGCTTCAGCGCCCCCAGGAATCTCGCTTCAAGCTCACTTTCGATAAATGTATTAAGGGATATGTCCCGAATACTGTTCGTCTTAACCAGTCTATCCCTGTGCCCCAATATCTCAGCCAACATTTCAATGGCCGTATCTCTTGAGGTCTCAGGCATATGATAGCTGCTCCGGTAAGCAAACAGGCAACGGTAGCAGCCGTCCTTGCCTTCTTCCTGGTTACAACTGCACCCTCTCAACGATTCAAGGGCAAGTTCCAAGACATCCATCAATTGATGTTCTGAGCGCATCAACTGCTTGAGATAACCGGTTCCACCCGGGACAGTGTCATAAAGAATCAGATACTTGCGCTTGAACGAAGAATCCGGCAGAGGTTCTTCATGGATTGTAGTCTGCAGATGATCTATTTTGCCGCGAAAACTCTTTTTTAATCCCAGCTGAATTGCCGCAACGAAAGAATGGAGCATCCGCTCCGACTCGGAGATAATGTTTACCGGCAAAAGTATCCGTATCGCTTCAGAGACAAACTGCCGGTAGAGATAAAGACAATCGATGAGATTCTTGCCACTTTCCTGGTCCCTGGCTGTACAGGTATAAGCATGAACAGGGTCGTCATTGCCTTCCTGGACTTTGCCGCATACACGACAGATATCGAAGCCCTTTCTCGGCATCTCGATTCCAGCAATGGATATCTTCTCTGCAATCTCGGTTTTTTCTCCAAAATTGATCTCGCAAAAATCAACTTTAGACAGAAAATCAAATCCGAAAGGAAAATCGGCATCCAACTTAAACGCCTCTACAACCTGTTTTTCGTCAAATTCAAGCAACATCTGTTTATTGTAAAAAACAGGATCACGATCGTCAGAATCATCGCTGATCCGGCTCTGTCGATCAGAGGTAGATGCAAACACCTGGCGCATCCTGAGCATCATCCGTTTCTGACCACCATCTCCCCACATTGCACTGCCGCACTTTGGACAGACTTCTTTCTCATCTTCTTTGCCGATAAGCTCCTTGTGTGTGCAATTATTGCAGAATCGCCAGGTCTCCACCTCGGATACCGCCATATCAACCTGATCAACCTTTACCTTCCGTCCCTCGGCATAAAAGGTGTTGGCAGGAGCCAATTCTTCAATAGCGCTCCTTGCCGGTCTTTCGTATTCATAGCTCCATGTATCATAACTCCCCTCTCCCTCCTGAACCTGGACCTTTTTCCGGTATATAAGGGAGTTCAACACGACCCCGGCTTCTGGAAAAGCATAGTTTGGGAGCAACCCTTCATCGGTGAAAAAGTTAAAAGTATCGCGCTCGCTAAAACTATTCGATAGCGACTGCAAGGCCGATTTTTCAATGCTCAACTCTCTGAGTTCATTTTCAAAATTCTGATCTTTTGGACCTTTCTTCTTGGTTCTGATCTTCGAGTTGAGCGTCTGGACCTTTCTCCGAAGAGAATCCCTTTCCTGCTTGCGGTTATGAAGCCCGTTCATTATCCGTCCGCGCAGAAACAACTCTCCGCTTCCACCCTCAACAAAGATTCGTAAATTGCTCTCAGACTCAGAACTCAATGCCGACCCGCCGTGATTGAATAGTTCTATAAATCGGTCAAGAAGATCAGCCTGTTTGGTTTCAATATAATAAATAAAATTGTGGGGGAATTTATGTGGGTCAACAGGTTCCAGATTGTTCATTACCTGTCCAAGCTTCTTGGGTATCTCAGCCTTAGGATCTCCGGCAATCCAGCGATCAAAACAATAGGCCGTGAACTGTCTTTCCAAAACCGCCGAGGCGTTCAAAAAGATTCCAGGGGTCTCGATATGTCCGGCCATCATCACTTCAGGCTCAGCAAAAAAATACAGATCATGGGGTCGTGCATTGGCAACAGTCAAACTAAGTGCATTACCATCTCGACGTCCTGCTCTGCCAATCCGCTGCAGATAATTTGCCTGCCCAGGCGGTACGGAGCAAAGAACCAGAGAAGAAAGATTGCCGATATCTATCCCCATTTCCAAAGTCGGAGTACAGGACAATAAATTCGGATACCATGGTTGCCGATTATCATCAGAAGCCTTAAACTCCTGCTCAAGGTTCTCCCTTTCATCTCTCTTGAGAAGCCCTGTGTGTTCCCTGGCAAAAATCCTTTCAACGTCACCGGTCGCATATAGCTTGCCGTAATAGTCTGGCCCAGTCTCATGGGGTTCATATTTGCCGTAACAATGGAAGCGCTGACACCGGGCCTCTTGAAAAAACTCGCTCTCTTCTTCCGCTACAGAAATATTGTGGCCACAGTCTCTACATCGTAGCTGCTTGACCCTGGCTGATATCCGCAAGGCTTCAGGATTAATCCCCCAGACCCTTTCCCCTTTTGCATCCTTTTCTTCAAGGATTCCCGTGGCAATAAGCACCTTCAGAACCTGCTCATAAAGTTCGTTTGATGATGCAAGCACAAACGGCGAAAGGGCAAAGAAGCATTTTTCTGCCCAAGCCTGATACCAAGTCCGATGTGTCGGCGAAGCACTGTAAAGCTGATCGAAGCGGCTGCCCTTTTTGGTAGTAAGAAAGGACGGCGTGCGTGAATACTGGCCAAAATTTGGCATCCATATTTTTCTGTTTAACAGAAAAGAGATCCCAAGAGATTCAATGAAAGATGATAAATGCGATTGGTATATGCCACCCTGGTTCTTCAGGTGGACCATAAAGCCAAGCAGAAACTTTATGAGTTGCTCCTCTTCAAGCTCTCTGAATGTGCCGATCTCATTACGAATGGGTTCAAGCATCAGTTCGGTTGCCGTTCGCAACTTGCCATGATCAAGGTAAACAACCGAAGAACCTGTTTTCTCCAGGGTTCGCCCAATTCTTGTCTGGAAGCCGTACTCACTGATAATTTCCCAACCGATCCGATTGTTGACATTCTGCAGGAGGGAAGAGTCCTTTTGCAGAGATCCTTGCGCCTTCAGCTGTTCGTAGTCACTCAACCACTCCATGTTGGGGGCCAGGAAGGTGGCAATGTAGCGGTTCTGATCGACCTTTCGGGTCCAGTAATCAGTAAAGACGCCAGGAAGTTCCGCCAGGGTCTTGCCATCGCCGGTTTCCAATATGACCTTCTGGAGAGCGGTCCTGAAATTAAACCTATACGTTCTTCCGTTAAAAAATCCTGCCCGGTGAGCTGCATCCTGAACATTATCCGAGAAGGTGAGGAGCTTCTTGTCGTCGTTGTACGGGGAAGAGTAAAGCTGGACGATCATGACCGATGTCAGGCTCGCAGCCCGAGAACCGACCAGAGTAAGACTGTTCGGGGCACTACAATAGGGGCAGTCATTATGACTCACCTGACGGTTACCCCTTTGTATCCTCACATCGGGCATATGAACCAGGATCAGCTCATCATGCTCGCAAGCCGGGCAATGTATCGGATTCTCCTGAGCCGTCACATTAAGGCACCGAGTACACAGATAGCGCATCCCAACCTTCCTGAACGGATCTGCTCCTTCCCCCCGCAGATTATCTAACTGGACCTTAGGCTGGTTATCGTCCGGAAAGAGATAAACAATCTGGGGGTCATGGCTGAAAAAGCCATGGTAATAGTCCTGCAGATCTCCCCTGATCTCTGAACTCGTCATCCGCTTCAGGCCAGACCAGCCCATGGTGCCACAATCCCGGCAATGAACCAAAGGAAGATGGTTTTTGAGCTGCTCTTCGTTCAGATCGTCAGCAAAGCGTAAAACAGGATCATTAGCGACACTGGCCACCATTCTCCGCAACTCACGCATCCACAGCTGAACCCGGACATTAAGGAAAGGTCGGACTACTGACTTCTCGCTACCGTCATCATTCTTTGAAACAACCTCTACCCTGGCTTCAGACACCAGGGACAACAGGCTGTTCAGCATGCTCACCTTGTAATGGCTATCTGTGTTTTTCAGACTCCTGGTCACCTTCTCCAGTTTGACAAGAATATTGTCAAAGCCGTAAATCGTTCCCCCGAGAACTTTAAGCAGGTTCTGGAAAAAGAGATGTTCTTTCAGTTTAGCACCGATGTCAAAACGCCATCCTGATTCATCGAATGCCCCTTCAATGTCTTCATCAAACCAGAGTCGATGTTGTGCCTTAATGTATTCTTCATATCTGTTGTATTGTCCGGGATCGAGCTCAAGTGCTCTTTCAGGAGGAACAATATCCACTTGGGAAACAAGACTGTCTCCTAAAAACTCTCCGGCACTCAAGCGGGTTTCGGAGATAATCGCACTCGGACCAAAAGTCTCTCCAAACACAGAGGATGCATACTCAAGCAATTCTTTCTGTTCTTCATCACTACCAAGGGTGGCTGATGTCCCTACACCACAGAGATATTCCGGTTCAATCGCCAGTCTGGCTTTCAGCCTGCGGATCAAACAACCAAGATCAGAGCCTTGTGCGCCATCAAAGGTATGCAGTTCATCAACGACAAGAAACCGCAAAGTTTCCGAACTGTTTTGCAGCCATAACTGACGATCCTCAGGGCGGATGAGGAGGTAGTCCAGCATCTTGTAGTTGGTCAGCAAAATATCAGGTGGTGATAACCTCAAGGTGCTTTTATCAGAAATCAGCCGATCTTCAGTCATAAGCATGGCCGGTTCTTTTTCACTCTGTCCCACATATATTCCCGCAGAAACATGGCCCTTCAATTTACTGTTATGGATAAGCTTGGCGAGTCTTCCTGCCTGATCTGTGGCCAGTGCATTCATGGGGTAGATGAGAATCGCCTTGATACCGGGTTCCCCCCGGTGCTTGTAACAATAATCAAGGATGGGATAGAGAAAACACTCGGTCTTTCCAGAACCGGTTCCGGTTGCGACTATTGTTGCCTGCGGATTTGGCCCGGACAGTCTATCAAAAGACCGCTCCTGATGGAGATATGGAGGATTCTGCATTGGCAAGTCTGGGAAATAATTGGTCCCTCCCTTGCCCTGCTGAAAGGGTAACTGGATATCGAGATATGGCCCCTTGAAGACACTGCCATGTTCGGTTAAGAGCCGTTCAATTATTGTCGAGAAGAATGGAGTGGTAACAGGGAAAGTGGTACGCAGAAAATCCTTGATGCCTTGTTCAACATGTTGCGAGAGGACGGAGGGAATCATTATTTATTATCCTTAGTTTCCCGCTGCCGGGATGAACAGACTTAAAAGTTTTATTTCCGGCATATTAAATGGAGTGTTCAACTCATCCATCTTTGCTTTGACAACCGCCTCAGCCTCTGTAATAAAGCGAAGCAACTTTTCCTTCTCGTAATCAGCAGGGCTACCCGCCTCCAGTTTCTTGGTTTTTAAAATATTGTTCATTAAATCAATGAGCTGCCAATCTTGAACCAATTCCTCTCTTCCGGCTTCAACACCAACGATAATCTGGCGGATATTACCGTCTTGGGAAGTTATTCTGTCATAAATTTTAAATACTGATACCGCTTCAGTTAAGCCGGTAACAGAGGTGAAACAGGCATCAAAGTCAGTAGCTTGTAATATTGCCTGATCAAAAACCTTGTGTCCAACTCCAACAACCCGTAATGCGGCATCTTTACCCCTTAAATTTCTCTCAAAAAGAAGCCCTTCGTAGCGTTGTCTGATACCGGCATTCTTCAGCCACTCATCCGGTGTTTTGAAAGCCAACCCGGAATCCTCGCGCAGCACCCGTCTTTTGTTCAGAGAAAGCATGGCCTCAAAGAATGGCTGCAGATCTTCGAGATCCTTTGGAGGAATCTTTTTCAAATCCTGGTAATCAAAGCGGGAACAATTGCCGATCAAAGCCTTGACTGTATCAATGGCGTCTTTACCGCCAAAGGTTTGTGTTTTTGTATTAAACCAATTATCCAAACGATCTTCACTCACTGCCGCACCAGCGGCAAACAGCTCCGTAAACAGGGTGGGAGAAGTCATGCCAAGAACCAGTTGCAGCAAATCCTCCGGTTCGTCCATAGCTCCACCTAGGGCACGCATGATACTGGCGATTTTTTCATTTAATTTACCCCAAATCCGAGATTCAACCGTGGCAGGGTTTCGCAGGGTAATAACTTCCACTGGCATCTTCTGACCATAACGGTTGAGTCTCCCAACCCTCTGATGCAAGCGCATAGGGTTCCACGGCAGGTCGACATGAATGAGAGAATAACAGGATTCCTGCAGATCAATGCCTTCCCCTGCTGCTTCGGTGGAGACAAGAAAACGGACCTTGCCCTCGTTAAACTGATCGGCAGCATCGGCCCTTTGCAGGGAAATTGTTCTCGGATTGCCATCTAATCCGACCACGCCTTCTATGCGGTGGTCACCATTGATGAAGGTCACGCAGTCATCACCGAATCTCTTCATGAGCGCCGACATCAAAAGCGCCTGGGTCGCTTTGTACTCAGTGAAAAACAGCACAGCACGATCAGCGTAACGCGTTTCAAGCACTTCTATTATTTTTTCTATTTTGGTTTCCCTGGTAACAGCTTCAGCCCGGTCAACCAGGATCTCAAGCTGGGGAATTTCATCTTCCATCAACGGCAAAGAAAATGAAATCTCGGCGATTATCTCTTCCTGACGTTGCAGCTCATCGGTAAGCGACGATACATTTGCCTCGTCGGCGGAGTCGAGAATCTGGCGGATCATATCCTGGCGTTCCCTGGCAACTTGCAGATTGTCTCCCGCCTGTCTGAGCCTGAAGAGTCTGCCAATCAAGGCCTTTCTAATTGCAGCTATGGAGCTGGAAGCCAGTTTCTGCATCGAGATCAAAACCAGCATTACAGCATTTTGATTGGTGCTCGAAAGGTTCGAGGCATATGCCCTTCCTGAAGCAATAAACTCGGTCAGCAGGTTATAAAATGCGGCCTCTTCCTCGGTGTAGGAATAAGTTTCTGAAGAAACACTGATCGGTTTAAAAATTTTGTTGCCCTCCATGTCGGTGACATTCTGCTTATTGTTGCGAATAATCACGTTGCGAAGATATGGAAGTTGTTCTTCGATGGGCCTGTTAGGAGAGAACTGGTCAGGTTCCAATAAACGCAAGAGAGCAAAAAAACCGTAGTCTTTGCCTCGATGAGGTGTACCGGTAAAAAAGATTCTTGACCGAGTGAGGTTTTCTCGGACAAGTCCTTCAACCAGCTTATATCCCAAGGTGCCTCCTTTATCTTTATCTGCGTTGAGGTGATGGGCCTCATCAACAATGAGGAGATCCCATGGTTCCGCCTCAAAGATGCGTTGATGACGATCATTACGGTCATCCCGGAGGGTCTGCATGGAAGCGACAACCTGGTTATGGGTATTCCAAAAATCAGCACGCGGTGTATCCGCTTCCGGCAAGTACCTGGCAAGGCGGATATCAAACATGTCACGCAGCCGGTATTGCCATTGTTCAACGAGTGATGCAGGGCAGATAACCAAGAGCCGCTTGACCAGATTTTTCGAAAGCAGCGGCCAGAGGATCAGGCCCGCTTCGATGGTTTTTCCTAACCCGACATCATCGGCAACCAGGAAATGGGCTGGCCATTGACGTAGAACACGATGGCACACCCAGAGCTGATGAGGCAAAAGGGCGATCCTGGATTTAGAAAACACCCCCCAATTATCATTCACCGAAACAATTGATTCTGCCAGAACGCGGCAAATGCTTTCCTGAGCGGGTGCAAGCTGCCCGGATTCGATGCCTTCCTTAACGCCTAATTTGGTCTGTAGAGAATCAACAACACACTCTTCAAGACCGTGCTTGAAACGGACAATGACGGTTTCGCCCTTACTGAATTCAATATGCCCGGAACCAAACTGTGGGTGTAAGACTGTCTGTCCAACGGCATAGTTGGTCATAATTCTCTCCTATTTGAGCATTTCTTGCAGCAAGTCTTTATCTTCAGAAAGGATTTGCAGTGGGATGTCGAAGCATCCCTCAAAAGTCGCCTTTTCCGGTCCAAGATACTGACAAAGCATTTGGTGGATGAGGCGAGATGATTCAAAAGGAACATCGCCGACCTCTTTGTTATCAAGCAGTAGGCATAACCCTCGCACTCTCTTAACGGGGACATAGCAATAGGGGGTGACGTGTTCATTTTTCAAGACACCACAACGGCTCAATTCTCTAATAGCAAAACAGATCCCATACCCTAATGTTTTGTTGATCGGGGGAGCACTTATTCCTCCACCCTGATATTGAGAATTTGCACTTGGCTGTAAAAGTTTCCCAATATTATCTTTACCTGTATATCTATCTAGGCTCAGTAACAGCTCTGTATAATCGTCAATCCCCCTTGCAATGCGGTAGATTGCTGGGAAGCGATTCATCCAATGTTCGTATGAACTGCTGTCAATCTGCTCATCTATATATTCATCTAGAACCTTCATCCATTCATCAGATCTGCCTTGCGGGTTTTTCGCTGCAAAAGTTTGCCACCACCCCTTACTCATGCATAACTCTATAAAGCTTCGGTGGTGGTAGTTTTGTTGGCGGCCCATGGTGTGGAGATGGGCAAGAACAAATAATATCAGCCAGGATGAGCGATTTGTCTGCCCGACATCATCCACTTGCAGACTAGGAATAGCTCCCATAGGAAAAGTGTGATCGTAATACCTTTTCAAAAGGTCGTTCTTATTTGTCGCCCACCAGTCCCAAATCTTATTAAGGGCGAGACCTGGATCAAGGGGGGCTGGGATGTCGTCCATATCAGCTTCTTCATCCCATCCTCTATTTGAATCAAGTAGCTCGACTGTGGAAGGTAATTTTCTTAAAAGCAACTCGGTAATATCATCATCTTTCCAGCCGGTGAATATCAACGAATTAGGCCTCAACTCCCTTAACCACGTTCCATTAATCCCATTTTCCCTCAAAAGATGCGCAACTTTTTCGCCATGCTCGCCTTCAAGAAGATAGAGTAAAGCTTTTTCCTTTTTCTCATTCCCTTCCGCATCAATTACCCATTGGGCCATCTTCTCCAGCGGAATGGAAATTTTCTCCCGGCACGAAAAGAAAAAATCCAGTCCTGTACCTTGATATTCCCTGAAGAGAATATGGTTTTCAGGGGCAAATGCAGCTCGCTTTGCTTCATCCGGGTTAGCCTGGCTGTGTTTTTGAAGAACAAGAATTTCATCGGCAGAGTGAAAAGAAGCATCCTGAGTTTTGAATAAAAAGGAGTGCAAGGCTTGCCCTATTAATTCTTTTTCTTTTTCAAAATCTTCGTGCTTCAAAGCATCGTGGTTCAATAATCTGCCTAAAATGACGGCTGTGTCCGGTGAAATTTCCTTCTCTGTTTCAGAAAAACTTCGGAGTACATCAGCAAGCTGCACTGATCGCCATTGACTTTTTGCCTGGCCAAGAGCGGGGAATACCTTTCGTGCAACAGTGTAAACAGCATCCGTTGTCACCGATTCCGGGGCCCCAAGGAAATTGCGGAAAAACTCCCATTCAACGAGTTCCTTGAAGATAAAGGCATTCCCCAGGTTTCCCTTAAGGACAACCTGGATTTTATCCGGCCTGGTCAATGTTCGATAGTTATTCCAGAGTCCATTTGGCATGGCGTCTTCGTGCGAAATCAGATACCCGAGTCCATTGTCACCACAGAACAATTGTGACACCAGGTTACTTACCTCTTCACTTCCACGGGCCTGTATGCCTTCGCCGATTACTTTCCATAGCGTTGCCCAAAAATCGTAAGTAGTAAGATCCTCCTCAAAACGAAAATTGGCTTTCAAATCATCCCATTGCACCAGAGACATCCCATAGAGTTTTCGTAAGGCCTGTCCGAATGATCTGCCAAGGTTCTGTGCCTTTTGTTTGTTTACGTTACTGTTACCTGCGAGTCTGGCACGCCCGGCATCCAGGTCAAACATGCAGTTGACGGCGAACCCTAGCCCCTCACTTTCCCTGGTTGGCGCAACAACCCAGATAGCTGGCAATTCAACCGGCAACACCCGGA
This sequence comes from Pseudomonadota bacterium, assembly GCA_018823285.1. Taxonomy (NCBI): domain Bacteria; kingdom Pseudomonadati; phylum Pseudomonadota; species Pseudomonadota bacterium. Next base: position 33,399 of record JAHJIQ010000010.1, on the reverse strand, counting down.
AGCCTTCTGGCCCTACGGCAAGGAGTATTCCACCGTCATGAAGTTTGAAATAGACAGCAAACCCGCTCTGGTGCAGCCCTTCCGGCATAGGCAATTGACCAAGTTCAAGACATGCATCGTCAGCCAGGGAAATCTTCTCCGGCGCCCACTCCCAGGCTTGATTGGTGTTGCCATGAATATCGATCCGGCGGATCTGTTTTGAAAAGATGGTCATGACCCCTGCCAGCTGGGAAAAGGGCGACATGATTTCCTGTGGCGTACTATCTTTTAGCGGTAATTCAAGAAGAGTTCCCTGCCATCTCCTATCCGGAGAAAGTTCATGGAGCTTGCTGCGAAGCTGCGCCGAATCCTTGAGCAGAATTGGGCAGAGACCTGCTATGATTTCCGTTGCCAGTCTGCCGCTCAACAACCTGGGCCTTTCACTGGCTAACAGAACACTCTTAAATCCCAGACCGAACTTTCCAGTCACCTTACCTTCTTCCGACTTATCAGATGAAGAGAGTACCAGCATTTTTTCGAGGTCTTGATGGAAGCCTCTTTCCCTACCGGGGAAACCCGCACTACCGAACTCGTTGACCGGCCGACCCCAATGGGCTATCAGCAAAGAATTGTCCTGTTCAATTATCAGGAAACGTCTGACATGGTCGGGGAGAATTTCATCACCCATCTCAGCCGGAGTTTTGGGGTAGGCCTTCATCATGGCTAGCTCGACTACAGCATCATCGGCGTTTTGAAATAGCTCGAAAGGAATACTGGCAGTCGAATATTGAAAATCAACGATCTTAGTCCGCACCGCATTCAAGACAGCAGCTTGGACATCTTCATCCGTTTTTAACAGCTCTTGTATTTTTTTAAGAACATCCCGTATCTCGCCATCATAAATATCTCTTTTATCTTTGGTTTCGTAATATTCTTCTTTGTTACGACAAGCATCATCCCATTGATTCAGGAGATTCTGAAGAATGGGGTGCTTATGCCAACCCATTTGACGCAGATAAAAGGGAATATGGTTCAGGACAAGTTGCTGAGCGATGCGGATATCGAGTTGTTCCGAGCGATCTAGCTCCTCCCAAAGCCGCCCCAGGTCGTAATCTCGCTGGTTAAAAGCCTTTTTAAGGAGATATTCAGCTGAAGCCTTAAGCACCCCAGAAAGCTCTGTCGGAGAGAGATCCTCGACACATGGGCGTCGCAAAGAAATACGCACGTTGTTGATCTGTCCGTCGGGATACTCATAAAAAAGGCCGCCGGTTATCAACGTAGAAAAACGGCTCTTCAGGGGAACCTCTATTTCTCCACCAAGAATGGAACAGGTTTGGACCATGTCGCCATCAGAGCAGCGGATTATAAAACGATGCTGGGCCATAGCCTGATGTTGATTCAGCCCATACAGCCACTCTTGGCGATTCAGTTCATCGTTACGGTGATGAATCTGCCAAGGGATATTATCACGCACCCAATTCACGGAATGCCTGCCTCGGTATCTTTCCGCCAGGGCTAACATCTTAGGGTCATCCCCGAGAAGCGAGAGAAATGCGCAAATAATTTCAGGGGCGACAAGTCCCTCCCATTCAGAAAAAAATGTTTCAAGTTGATCAGCGGAAGCCGTAATTTCCGGTTGCAGATCCCTTTTACTTGGAATTTTTTCATCTTCTGTAGCCTGCTGGCGATCAGCATGAAAAATAATATTCCGTAAAATACGTTTCTGTTCATCATCCAGGAGATGACTGTCTGCCACCCCTTCAGCCTCGGAACAAAGTTCCTTTGCCGGTTTCCAATCACCATCGCGGTTGAGCAATGATAGTCTGGATATGATGTCCGTCCCACCCTCTATGTTAACCAAGGCAGCCAGATAGGAATTAAAGGAGGCAAGTAAATCTTTCTTTACGCCTTTGCCCACCTTGACATGTTCTTCCTGCAGCCAGTTCAGGATGGCGACAATTCGCTCACCTTCAATCGGTTGCATGATCTCGGTCAAAAGAAATTCCTTCGCCATTTCTTTCGAGTTGTCCAGAGCGCAGGAGAGCAAGACCCAGCCAGGTAGGCTAAGATGAACCGGGAATCGGGCACATATCCGGACGATCCGGTCAAAATCATCTTCCTGATAGATGATTGTTCCCACATGATATTCGCTGGTTTCGCCAAGAAGCAGCGCCAGTTTCTCAAAGCCTTCCTGGCCTATGGCAAAAGAGTGTTCTTTTAGGAGCGCAAAGGATTGGTGCTGCTGCAGATCGTCTAGCAGCTTGCCAGGAGACCAGAAAGCTCCTCGGGCAACCACCAGCAGTCTGTCCACTTCATCCTGCATGTTCTCCAGGCACAGCACATCCGAGGGTTTCACCGAAACAAGATTACTGTCAGGCAGCCAGGGAGTATCCCGGAGCAAGGGGCTGCGAATAAGACTGGTTCCGGCTTCTAGGTTGTCCATCACCAGCCGCCAGAATTTGGCCGGTTCCTCATGTTGCATAACAATCCGAATGACACCTTCTTTGGAAAGGGGTGTAAGCCATTCTTTCTGCTGCCTTCTAATCGCAGAGTCATTTGAACTCTTGATGATATCAGCGCTATTGTGCAACTCATCAGGAAGGAGAATACTGCTTTCAAGGTATGATTTTTCGGCGCTGATGGATACCAGATTCCCCATGACCGTTTCGTGGAACGGCAGATTCTTCCAGAGTTCCTCATCACTGACAAGTTCGCGCAAGACAGCATCACGCTCATCGGGGATGAATAGATCGCCGGTTATGCTTCCTGGCCCTTTGATGCGAAGTTCCTCCAGAATGCCGTCCGGTTTGATTTCACGGATCGCAAGCTTCGGCCACTTGTTTGGCGGGATCTCCTCAACCAGCTTTCTATCCAAAAGGTTCCAGCCGTCCTCATGGTGGCTTTCAAGCTGTTGCCAGAGTTTTCCCCAGACAGGACTCTGGTCGTATCCCGAAACCCAGAGTGTTTCATCGTCATCAAAATACTCCTCAAGGCCATGAAGAAGATATCTCAGCCCACGAACCCGTCTTGGCAAGTCAAGATCGGCCCCTGCCACATCCGGGAGCAGTTGACGTCTGTTGTCAATTGTCTGCAATGGCAGGATTTCAGACCCAAGGGAATCAAGAACCCCATCAGCCGTGCATGGAGTGAGTTTACAGTTTTCTCCAAACACAAATTTTATCGTTTCACGACTTGTTAACACAACAGGTTCCCGGACGGCCTTTTGCAAACTCAAGGCTAGTCCCAAGCGTTGGGATGAAGTCGTTCCCTGGGAATATAGGAAGAGAAGCTGATTGTCGTAGCGATCTTTCAGATCAGCTGGTGACAAGGCCACAACCTTTCGCTTAATACAATCTACACCTTCAAGGATTTTCAGCCCATCAGCCTGAACAAGAAGCGTCCGGCGTTGCTCCTCGTTCTGGCCTTGCAGGATTTCCTTGGCAATGGTGCGGCAATGCTTGATTATTTCCTGCTCATTACGATGTTCGTAGCGGGTAATCAGATCATGGAGCTTCTCGAGTAGGGTAAAGGCGTCCTCAATGGTAAGACGAGCATTCCCGGCGCTATCATGCGAGTCAAATTCGTTTGCCAGGATCAGCACTCCGGTTTTACACTGCTGCAACTCGCGAATAACCTGCGGCGCATCCGGTTTCAAGGCGAAGCGACTTTCCGGCAGGATGAAGGAGACAAATTCCTGAACCTTCTTTCTATGTTGGCGTAGATCGGTTCCCAGAGCAATAAAGGCATGGTTGGCAATCTGTCGCAATCTTTGCTGTAAACTGCCTACAGTCAAAAACGGCTTGATGGAAGGATCCGCCATGAATTGAAGCAAATAATCAAGGCAACCCTGATCTGTGAAGACTTTTTTTTCCGGAAGAGACAATACTTCTAAAAGATTTGCCTCGTTCCATTGTGGCAAAGAACGGGCAAGGAGATGAGGGGCATCCTTTAGAAGGAGTGCAATACCACGCTCCTGGAGTAATTCCAGCTTGGGAAGGGTTTTCCATGGCCGCTCGGGAGCAGATAGTGGTGGACCAGGCAAGGGGAGATTTTCCTGATCACCGGGCAGGATGCACCATTCCCGTCCCTTTTGGTTCAGGCAGCAAGTCCAGGAGGAACTTGCACAGATACTTTCCTTGTGCCGCTTGAAAAGTTTAGACTTCTCTATTCCCTCACTGAGATTCCAGATGTCATCGGCGGAAAGGCGTGCCTTGGCGATAAAAGCCTCCAAAGCAGGGAGGACGAGCGGCAGGGTTCCCTGTCTGGCTAACCGGATATTCCAGACCCGCCGCAATTCTACCTCGTTTTGAGGAACGGCAGTGAGATCGACTTGATCGGCGCCATCTTGTAGCCCTTCGATGTCTACCCGTCCGGCATCAACAAAAAAGTAACCGTGCAAGGTAATCCGGTAGCAACTTTCACCTGCACAGGCAACTTCTTCCTTGGCAGCATCCACCGGCAAAAAAACCGCCCAGCGGATCTTTAACCGGCCCTGTTCTTTTTCATTGGAGCGCGAGAAGATAACCGCGCCATGTCCCCGTGCCTTATCCGGCGCTTCCTGGCTCTTACCAAGATCATCCCGAACGTAACTCTTGGGCCAGAGAGGGGACTCCCGAAGTGAAAGCAGCTCAGGGATCTCCAGAAGTTTTTCCTGGCCAGAATAAGTCAGGGCATACAAATTATCTTCCATGCCGTTATACTGATAGTGAACAACCCCTTCGAGGTCTTTCGACTGGTATTCTCCATTCGCAAACCCGATGCGGCTTGCCCCTTTCATGGAGACCTGAAAGCGCGGAGAAGCCACAGTGGCGTCACCGTTGGCATGCCAGAAACGGATACTGTTGATTCGGCGTAATAAAGGCAGTAGAGAGGCGATCTTTTGGGCAAGTTCTTGCTGATCAAGAAAAGAAAGGAGATGATCGTTGTCTCCGGGAAACTCAGAAATAATGCTACCAACCTCTTTGCCATTCACCAGTAGGTGTTTTTTTTGCCGCAATGGTAGCCACAGCAGAAAAGAAGACCCTTTTAAGTCCATCTCTTCCATAACGGGTTGAACATGGTCACGGATCAAACCGGCATCGGAGGTGGAAAAATTGTCCCAGTCATTGTGATCTTGAAAGGAGGATAAATCACCGCCGGACCATGGATTAAGAATTTCTGTATAGTCCCTGTCCTTGTTTTGGGCCAGAAAGAAAAAGGCTTCGCAGAAGTGAAAAACACTCTTCATGCCGAGGCCGAACTTGCCGATGGAAGACTGCTCGATGGCCTTACGGTTCAGGCCGAAAGAAAGGATGGCCTTGTAATCCGTATCTGCAAAAGCACCGTTATTGAGAAAATAAAGGGCTGGGCCTTTCAGGAGTGGGTGTTCGGCATTGGAGATGCCGCGGGAAAGTCCAAATTCAAGCTGGATAGGATCGTCAGTGGAGCCGGCATCGTCCGCGTTCTGGATGATTTCCTTGAGAACAGGGAAACCGCTCTTGTAGCGGTCACGCAGGTTGTCCGCAATAAGGTTAATGATCTGCAGAGGGTCATGAATATATCCGGCCATTTATACCTGCCCCTTGTCCCCGGATTCCTTGAAGCGTCTTTCAAACTCAGACCAGACGACTTCATAATCTTTTTCCCGGTCACAGCGGTCGAAGGGGGCTTCATAGGTAATGATTCGTTCGACAGGACCGCCGAGTTGGGTGTCGTCGATGATGGTGCGGGAGACGGTGCCGGAGTGCATTTCCTTGATTTCATTCCATTCAGGGCGGGAAAAGCCGACACCAGGAAGGCCTTTCGAGCAGGTGAAGACGATGCGACCATTTTGGTCGTACCATGTATCGTTTTCATTTTGGCGCAGGACTGGGAACTGTATTTGATAGATGGTTTTCAATTCATCTAAAGTAATATCCAGCGCTTGGGCAACCAATACATCTATCTCCACTAATGCCTGTCGCCGTATATAGTCAGAGCGCAGAGCGTAGTTTCGTTGCCAGACAGGGGTCTGGTTAGCGAAGAAGGTGTTAGGAAGACGAGAGTTGATTTTGGCCCATCGAGTATTTAGAAAATTTTCATCCCAGCATTCCTGCCAAAGGCCGGCATAATGATTGGTAAGGCAGGAAAGTGTTAAAATACGTATAGCCATATCTTGAGATAGATCGAGTAGTGGAAGATTTTCCCAGATAAAATGAAGATTAGATCGGCCTGTGGATTTAATGTAAAAGTCTCCAACCAAAGAAAATCCAATTGATGCAGCGCTTAGCAGGTTTTGTAGATTACTGAAGGCGGTTGTTTGTGCTCCGTTAATATGCGCAACTTCAGGCGGAATGATTGCTCCTGTAAGAGTACGTTCACCTGACTGTGAAAGCATTCCCCTGTAGACCAACCTGTAAAAATTTGTTACCGGGACTTTTGTGCCTTGCCTCCTGTTTTCTGTACTTTTTAAAAAAGGTGTCCGTCGTCTATATTCTCCCTCATCGCAATCCGGCACATAGTTTGTACGTGGCAAATAATCATCAGGCAAGGATGTAAGGTCAAGGGATGCATATTCATGGTGCTTTCTGCAAATGCGATTTGGAGTTTTATACAATGGGTTACCGACAAAAAAATGAGGCCCGGATAGAATCCACTCTCTTGGACTTTCCGGAAACCTCGTTTCCCTACGAATGGTATGATCCTTCTTGACAGCATTAGTCTCATCCCACATTACTGTCGTATAATATTCTTCCTGTATATCTCCGAGCCGCTTAGGCTGTGCGGCGAACTTACGAAGCACGCCAACAAGCTGGCGAGAGTGCAAGGCCGGCAACTTTGCCTGGAGAGGCGGTGTTCCTGTTTCGTCGTAGAGGCGGGCAAACAGAGCAAGCTCTTCTTCTCTAACAGAGATGATTCGAGCGAGATGACCGGTGATGTTCCATTTGTCATTTCCATCCTTGATCCCGCCTACAGTACCTAATCCAGGGTGCTGTAGCGAATCGTCTATTGTCCTTGGCAAAAAGAGGTTTGCTAATGTTATAAAATCAGGAGAGTCGTTTGATTTCCTGTAAATATTGATAGAGTATGTTACCCAGTGGAGGATTTCTGAGAAAAGTTTTTTGACATTAACAAACTGAAAGTGATAACTGAGTCGGGAATACACATTTTCTCTGAATATTCCACCATTGGGGTCATCATAAATTCCTTCAGGATGTAGAAAGGCACTAACTCCATCATTTTTTTTGTAAGTCCATGACTGTGGGAGGAAACATTTATACAAATTGCTCTGCATACCTTTGAGCAATGGATAGTTCTGCAACCCGTTGAGAAAATTTTGGGTGGCATTAGATTCTTCGAAGGTGGCAAGATATACTTCACGGAGATTATATTTGCCAACGGTGATCTGGCGCATTTCAGCAAGTTTTGAAGCGGAGAATTTTCTCAAAACAAAAAGCGGTTCCACATCACCCATTATGCCACCTTCGTTCCATTCCACTTTCAGCCATGGAGGGTTCCCCAATATAAGATCAAAACCACCTCGACTCTCAAACAAATTGGCAAATTCAAGTTCCCAATGGATATAGCGGTACCTGTCAGCTATATTTCGAACCAAGCCCAAGCGAGGGTTTTGTTCACACAACTTATCCACATTCACATATCCAAACTCATCAATCATGGTCAGAGATTGCTGTTTGGGTCTTGTATCAGGGAAAAGCAGTTGAGGACCCTTTTCATCTGCCCCGGAGTCATAGAGATTCCCCTCCAACAGCAGGGTAAGATCAAAAAGATACTCCGCTCGGCTTGGCAACATCTCCGCTTTTTCTATGGGCCAGAACCAGAGAGCACACCAGTAGTCCATCACCAATTTCAAACGTCGATATGGGCTCGAACTACCAACATTTTTGGAGAATATTTCCTGCTGAAAGATGCGGTCCTTGTCTTCCGTGGTGCTCAACCGGAATTTCTCTTCCGGCTTCTCCTGCCCGAACACCTGGAGTGGGTCGGTTGTGCGGTCGTCAATCTGGCGCTGCATCTCCGTATGCTTTTTCCAGAGCTTGTCCACCGCAGTGGAGAGTTTCTTGAGCTGTTCGATTTCACTTTTCGAGAAAGGTTGGATGAAGTCCTTCCGCCACTCATTGATGGCCTTGATCTCTTCTCCAGCCATCTCCTTAATGACTTTGTCTTTATAGTCAGCCATGCCTTTGTCTGGCAGGAGGAAATGGTACACCGTATCCGCTTTCCTTTCTTCTCCCGGCATCACCCGCACCGGGACCTCATCCAGCCAAAGAGAATCGGACTTCTTTTCCTTCTTGAGGAATTTTGTGGAGAAAACCTGCCTCCGCGCACCAATAAGCGAATTACCGCAGACCAGTTGCATACCGAACCAGGGGACAAAGGCCCCCTCATAAATGGTGTTGAGCCAGAGGGAGATCTCGGCAAGCTCCACCGCCACCGGATTCAGATCCACACCGTAGACGTTATTGTCGGCGATATACATCTTCACCTTCTGCAGCTCTTTCGGATACTCATCATGGGTAATGACCTGTTCGATCTCTTTCTGTTTCAGATCCAGGTAGGCCTTGGCAAGTTGGTTGACCGCCTCATTCAAGAACGCTGCACTCCCCATGGCGGGCTCACAAACCGTGAGTTCGAGTATCTCGTCTGCGGTTTTCCCCTTGAGTAGTTCCTTCAAGGCATATTTGACCAGGCATTTGGTCAGGACCTCCGGCGTATAGTAAGAAGCGGACTTCTCACGATCTCTTCCCGCCAGCCGGTAGATAAAGGTACCTTTTTCAAATTTGACCAGAGAACCATCCTGGTGGTAGACCTTTTCGTCTTTCGTATACTGCTCAATGTCTTCCGGTTTAACGAAATAGGCAGTCTCAAGTTCGTTATACTGTTCCCCGGCTTTCTTGACTTCATAGAGCTCTGTCTCGGCAAAGAAACCCTGGTAGGAAAGCAGGGCCTCATATACAGCGCCCAACTGGTTGATACCTAATTGAGCATAAGAGATGCGACCACGCCTTGTGTTCTTTCCCTTCTTTGCTCTGGAAAGAGACATCAGCTCGATGATCTCCTGCATAACAAAATTCCTAAGCTTAACCCTGTTCAGGATCGGGGTCTGTTCCGGATTAAAGAGATGGCTTCTTAATGGAGAAATATGGAAAGTATGATGTTCATGACTACCGAACATATCACGCTGTTTTGGTCGAAAGCCTTCATATAACAACCTGAAAAGGGTCTGGATGGATTCATGGAGAAAGAATCTGCCCATTGCTTCCTCAGTGTTAAGCTGGACCATCTCAAGATCACGAAGGGCTTCCAGGCTATACCCCTTGCGATACTCCTCAGACTTATCAGGCAGATAGCCAAGTTCCGGCCGGGCTTCGATATAGAAAAGGAAGAGCAGCCGATACATATACCTGAGGCACTCTCGGGTAAGCTGTTGGGCCATGTCCCGGCCGTATATCTTTTCATGGAGTTTTTCCCGCAGATAATAGACCGCCTCGTTTCCCAGAAGCTCAATAGCCCTGCGCAACGAGTATTTCAGGTCTTCCGATACGGCAAAGGCATGTTTATGAGAGTTCTCATCCAGGGTATCAAGGAGCGGCATCCCATCTTTTGGGCAAATGGAATCTCTATGCAGGAGTGCGGTTGTGGCCTGGAGTGTTGACGTTTCTCTACGATCAAGAATCTCCCGAAGATCAAAGCGGAGCAGGCGCTTCTCATGCCATTTGGTGCGATCGACCAGGAGCAGCTGGGAAAAACTGACCAGTATCACCCAGCGGGGGGGCTCCGTCATGCTGAAGATATGCCGGGTGATGATCTCTTCAAAAGAGACTTCCAGAAACTTTGCTGCGTCCTCATCATTGGCGGAATACTGTTCCTCGCAAAGCATTAACTCTAACGGATCAGCCTCTTCGCCATGGCCAGTAACGGCCTCGATGATCCACAGATCAGGAGACCCGTCTGCCTTGCTGATACCACCGAGCAAAGGGACGGAACCGGCGTCATCAAGTTCTGCCGTTCGACAGTGGCTTTGATAGCCTAGAACCTCCAGTAACTCACGGGTAAATCCTCTCTGGATGCTGATCCTCTCGCCAACATCGCGTTCCTTCTCCAAAAGACTGAGAGCAGAGAAAAAATTCTTTCTTAGACCGCCCAGCAACTTATGGGGCGGCTTTATGGCTTCATCGTCTTCTTTACGTTTCCACTCGCTAAATACATCTTTAAGGTCACTCTCCAGAATGGCCGCAAGATAATGGTGGGTGTAAAACTCGTTCTCGTTATTGATGCCGGTAATGTCGATCGCCATTACTCTACCCCCTTCAGTACTGCTATTACCTGAATGTAGGGGTTGTCTTCGGTGGTCATGGTATCTTCGACCCAGGCCCAGAACTCCTTAAAAACCTTTTCGGCCTCTCTTCTTTGCTGATCTTTTTTACTGCTTTGTTTCTTATCCGTATAAAAAAGCTCCAACTGCTCAAATTTCTTACTTTTGAGTCTTTCAAGGTTCTTCAGCTGCTTTTCCAATTTGGGATTGATCAGCTCCTCAAAACTTTTCCGCTCGTCACTCATGAACTGCTTTGCCTGCTTGACAGTTTCAGGAAGAAGTCTCTTCAGAAAATCCAGATCAACATCTTTACCGGGATTGGGGAAGCTCCTCTTGCCCAGTCCTGTTCTGGTGAGGATTTTTTCAAAGTCCTCGGTTTGGTGAAAGGTGTTACCATCGAAAGTTACCCCGAACCAGCGATGCACAAGAGGGTGACCTTTACGGTTAGGAATAAGTCCGGAAATAATGAACACCGTCTCTCCTGGAGACAAGGCACCTTGCAAAGACAGGACTGGAGCCTCGTGCCGCCCGAATTCCGCGATAACCATATCATTAATCCAGCCAAAGACCGGGTTCTGTTGCCAGAGAAATTGTTTGCGTGGCCAGGCATTTTCGTCTTTGCGGCTGCGCCTGATCTCTTTCTGGATTTCATCCGGGTCGGCAGAAAGCACCATGACATCTTTCTCTGGCCAGACTTCCCGGGGCAGGATGTTCCGGAGACGAGACTTGAGACTCTTGGGGATGGGGAACTCGGCCTCACGGTTAATATCGTCGAAAAAGATATTAAGATCATTCTTCTGCTTCAGATAGCCCGTGGCTTCCTTAAAGTAGTTATAATCATCGACATAAAGCGATGGCATTTCTCTGGTCTGTTCCTGGCTATCTACCCTGCCCGAAGGCAGTTCCTCACCCATCAGCAGTTTTAAGGGATCAAAAGAAGTTGCAGCGTTCTTATCAAGATTATTTTCAAAATCTTTGTCGCTAAGCCCCTTTTCTATCGCTGCAGCGGTGATCTTTTCCTCTTCATCGATATCATAGACATCCATCAAGGCGGCGGGATCACCAATGTTCTTTACCGCCTCGTCATCTTTCTTGATAAGAAGCTCAAGGATTCGCATGTCTCCTTTGATCTTCGCATTGCCACTCTGATTCACAAGGTAAAGGATATATGGCGTCTCCTCCTGCCCGTAACGATCGATCCGGCCATTACGTTGCTGAAAGACCATCAGCGACCAGGGGATATCAAAGTGGACAAGACGATGACTCAAATAATGGAGATTGATGCCTTCGGAGGCGACATCAGATGCGATGAGCAGGCGAACAGGCGCTTCCTCCTTGCCAAAATCTTCGACAATCCTTTGCTGGTCTACATCGGGGAGACCCCCGTGAAGAATATCAACCTGGTTATCTTTCAAACAAAGATCTTTCAGTAAGTTTGTGCGAAGGAACTTCAAGGTTTCTATTCTTTCGGTAAAGATGACAAGGCGATCTTCTTTATCCTTACCTGTCCATCCGAAACCATGCTGCTTATCCTGAATAACTGACAGCAGCTTCTGGTACTTGGCAAACCCTGAGGAGGTGATCTGCCCAACTGCATCAGCAAGCTCTTCCAAGCTGGTAATGTCCTTCAGATCGTCCTTATCCGGATTCTTCTGGAGCTTGGCAATACGATTTTTGATAGTGACGAGACAAGCTGCTGGACTTGAAAAAAGTGCCTTTTCCAGGGTAGTTTTGAAAAGCTGCCCTGCACCCCGCCGTTGATCAGGTTTCTGGAACTTCAGGTCGGCGAAGACATCGAAGGCCGCTTCTTCCGCAGCGGATGACTGGCAATAGGCCTTGCTGATTTCTCTTGTTTTAAAAGCCTTCTCAACCTGGCCCTGAATATCTTTCTTGAAACGACGAATAAAAAGTCCTTTGATATCTTCTGGGCCGTATTCTTCAGGATTGGCAATAGCTGTTGGATCCAGCATGTTCATCAAACTTGCAAAACTTTTTGCCCGGCCATCATGGGGAGTAGCGGAGAGCATTATCAGTGTGTCGGACCGACTGGCAAGAAGTTTGGCCAACTTAGCTCTTAGAGAAGAGCCCTTGCCCCGCTCCGCGACGTTATGCGCCTCATCGATGACAATGATGTCCCAGTAGGCACTCTCAAGATAGGTACGGTATTCGGAATCCTGCTTCAGGGTGTCGATGGAGATAATGGCATTATCGTAATAGTAAAACGGATTGTGATTTGTGGGGATACGGGAACGAACTCGCTGAATACCTATCGAATCCAATCTGACGAGGGGAATTGTGAAACGACTCCACATCTCTTTCTGAAACTGGGTGAGCATGCTCTTCACCGCCAGAACCAGGATCCGTTTACCTCGTCCGCGACGGATAAGCTCACTGACCAGAATGCCACAGGCCAAGGTTTTACCCAGTCCAACGGCATCGGCAATCAGGATACGCTGTCTTGGTTGTTTCAGGGCCTGGATGGCAGGATCAAGCTGATAGGGGACTAAATCCATGGCAGCTTGGTGGCCGATATACAGGTTTTCATCTGTAGGCGTCTTCTGCCGCAACAAGCTCTCCATGTATAGAAGGGATTTCTGGAACGAGCTTGAGGTGTCTGGAACTAACTTGGTGTCAACCGGATCAAGAACTTCAATTTCAGTGTCGATCTCATCGAGGAATATCGCCTCCTTGTCTTTAACCAGTTCAGTTATCCCTACTACGGATATGGCCTGACCACCAGAGGAAGTTCTGTCAACCTTTCTGACCAACCACTCGGCATCCCTGACTACAATCCTTGCTCCGGGAGCAATTACATTAACGGCGTTGTCCATCTTGCCTCACGATAGATTCTATTTATAATCCATAACTATTGAGTTCAAACCATCCTCTATTGTTTTACCCAGACCAAACTTATCAGCGTTGAAAAGTCCGTTGTTGTTGGATGTCTTCAAGCTGAATCTTAGCCTAAAAAGCCCCCCAGAATGGATACCCTCGATAAATTAAAAATAGAAAATTCAGGATACTTTATACTTAAAAAATATCACCAAGATTCCTGACACAGACTACGCCTTGCTATTTTATTCATGGCAGAAACTATTTTTCAGTCACCTCGTCAAGCATGTTCACAGCCCAGCGATGAACTTTATCTGTAAAATTTGTAAGGCGCATTACCTCACGCAGACATTTGATCGTCTCTTTGCGGTTACCGTAACCTTCCCGGAGAATCTCCGCCTTCAGGTACAGCGCCTCCGGATATCCCGGGACCGTTACCAAAATATTGTTGACCATGACCAGCGCCTTGGAAAACTCCTCCGCTCTCTTCAAATGACGTATTCGATCGAGATCTCCTGCCACTTGATCGACAATTGTCCGAGTTCTTTGGCACGTTCCATATAACCGGTTGGCGACACTGCCACCAAGTCCTCCGGCAGATGCCATAGAAAAAAGGATGAGCATGGAACTCAACAACAGGGCAACAAGCACCCCTTTGATGCCAAAACCAAACGCCAGAGCCGCCATCCCAAAACCGGTAAAGGATGGGACGAAATAACGGATGAAAAGAGTTTTATTGACCATGCGATGTCCTTAGTGACACTAGATAATAAAATATGATCCGACTATGGTAGCGACACCCAAGACCGGGGCCAGAAGAATCAGGCAGCAACCGGAGTTGCCGCCTTTGTTGTCCTTAACCTCCTTTTCGACCTCTTCAATAATGCACATATCGAGAGCATCAAAGTCTCCATCGTGATCATCTTCCATAATTTCCTCAAACGCCTGGCTTCTCGGTTGACCACCAATGAAGGTGCTTCTTACGGCTGGGAGATTTGCACCCCCTTTCCATCTGCAAATGCGGCAGACTGGTTGTTTTTTCCCGCTCTTTCAAAACATGCTTTACAGTGCCCTTCTCCATAATAGCAAAGACCGGTTATGCCCAGGCTGCCCCTTCCGTAAACTTCGTAAGTGGCTCCATTATCCAGCTCCATCAAAAACTGCGAAGGGAATGAAGATTCATCCTCCGGTTCCGTGTAAAGCACTTTGGTAACTTTTCTGCCGATCAACTGGGGGAGATACTCCCGCAACTTCGCCACACTCCTTCTCATCTGTTTCCTCCATTTCTCATTTGTTTGTCATTTACATACAGCAGTAAAAACACTGCGGCTTTTATCACATGATAAGGCAAGGGGTAGGACATCTAGCGGACTATGGTAGAAAAAAACAATGATGATTTGACAGACATCTTCAATCGGAATTGTTGACCTGAACAAATAAAGGCAAAACAGGCAGAGATTGCGTGAAAAATGGCTTGGAATTTTGGGTGTCTTGAGAGTTCAACCTGGTCTGAATATTTGACATGAATAGATTTTTCCCACTCAATTTACAACTTTACTAAGGACTCGTACAATCCATGCATAATCTAAAACCTATCTTGGACGATTTTTTAGAGGCACAAACACACAATCTCTCACCTTCTGCTCCACGGAAAGAATCGTAGTAGCTGAAGAGTGAGTATGGACTACCAAACAAAGATATCACTCTTTCACTAGGCACTGCTAGATAGTATCTTGTTTCACCATTTAGATCTGGATTACTTCTTTTAAAGTCAATTCCTTTTTCCATGGCTTCTTTTTCAGTTAAATGTTCAATTTTATAAGATAGATCTAAATCTTTAATCTGTTCAAAACAATCATTAAGTCGAAAATCATCAGGAAATCTCTCTTCAACTATTACTCCTTCAAAATCATTTTGACACAACTGATAGACATTCCCGAAAACATCATACAATCCATGTTTATTAGGTTTTTTAAGCGCAACCTCCTTTGGGTGAAATAATATTTGCCTTGGACAGTTAGAGCCTTGATCCCCCCAACTTCCCCATGCTACTTCACGCCAAGAGTCATATTTTTCTTCATCAGGCCCCTCAGAATATAAACCTGACGCAATTTTCCATTCAATTTCTGTCGGGAGTCTAAATTGAGCCGATTTTTCTTGGCTATTTAATATTTTTATGAACTCTTGAACTTCTTCCCATGAAACATACGTAGCAGGGAAATCATCACCCCACAGCACTCCATGCTCATACGCAAACCGGTTGCCAGAAGATAAGACTTCAAATTCATTTTGATTTTTCAGCCAATTATAAAAATCTATTGCAACTAAGTAGCTTTTCTCTACACCGTCCTCATTCGTGTCAGAGACAATCTTTTCCAAGCCCCAAATTGCAAGGTTGTCCTGCCACCTAACAGTATGTTCACCAATAAATTCGAAATTTTTAGGTTTTTCTCTAACAGCTTTTGATCTTCTCAGTCTAGCAAGAGAATCTTGAAATGATCTAAAATCAGCATCCTTGCACTCATTAGTATATCCAATACAAGCTATGTCATTTAGCCATGCGATAAACATCCGAGTACGCCAATATATATATGAAAAGTCATCATTTGTTATTTCAGTTCTTCTAATGTTTGTGTAATGATATTTCAATCCTCCTTCTTCGTATTTTCCTTTATAGCCATGTAAAACATATTGAATAATAAGCTCATGTTCTAATTCGGTAATAAAAGACTTTAGAGGCTTATTTTCACTTTGTTCAATTGCTTTAATATTTATATATTTTTGTTCCCATTTCGGATTAACAGGTGTGCCCCAAGGCTTAGAACCCATGATTTCATACCACTGTCCTTGGGTTATTAATTTTTCGCCAATAAAAAATCCCTTTTTGTTAATCGACCAAGAAAATTTCGAGTACACCTTGCTGAAACGTGGTTCTCCTCCCGTTGAAACCCCACCATAACCCCTTTGGATATAATGCCCACTCGGAGAATCTTTACTTGTCATTACTTCTATACATTCGGTAGCCGTGGAATCGAAAATTTCCGGATCCCATCCCCGTGAATAAGGGACATGCCTCAACTTATAATCTAGCGATATTGTGGAATAGATTTTTTGGGCCATATGTCTACCATTTTCTTGCGTCCCTTTATTGTCAGCCTGGCGAGACTTATTTGCAAAATCTGAATTAAACCTGCTAATTTTATCGGATAGCAGTTTGCCGAATATCGTTTTTGGCTTTTTATCATGATTTAAAGAGGATTGGTCAAGATCAGTGTGTGCTAGATTATCCTGCTTTATTTCTCTCTGACGTTTTCTGATATGCTCTGCCACAAGTCTCTCAAAACCACCTCTCTTAGCGTAGTTATCTAGATCTGGTAATTCATCCTGTTTATCATCATCAGTTTTTTCACATGAAGGTTTGTCATCTTGGTTGAAGGCGTTATTTAGTTCCTGGTATTCTTTTTCTTCATCAGCGATTGATTCAGCTAAACTTCCTGCCATAGCGGCATCCAACGCATCAAAATCGTCAAATTTATCACCGCCCACTATTTTCTCCTTTGAATTGTCTTTAGCTTTACAGCTTAGTTATCACTAATTGTACGAAGTTTTTCTCTTGTCGTTTGTGAGTAGGCAATGAATTTCATTAAATATGAGTCTTTTTCAGATAGAGATACCTTTAAGTTGGTATTGATTTTTACAAGCTCACTCCTAACCATTTGTGCGATCTCGATAATTCCACTAAAGGCTTCCTCTTTCTGTTTGTCTCCAAAATATTTTGAAACAAAAATATTATCAACTATTCCTCTTAGTTTTGAGGCCCAATTAGATTCAGAAACAGAATTGTAGGATCCAAGCCTGATAATCATATCATGTGTCTCAGACGCAACTTCCTGTTCTGATTTTACTGATTCTTGACTACCAACCCATGCCCCGGTCGCTCCACCTATTGCAGCTCCGGCGAGTGTGCCAAACCCTGGCAAGAGTGAACCAATCCCTGCACCCCAAGCGCCCCATTTCAGAGCCTTGTTTGGTTTTTCAGTACTCGCCAGGTCAGGATCACGAACTGTTCTAGGCATATATTCCATCAACTGATCAGGTATGTTATTTGAGAATTCACATTCAATTTCTTTAGCAGTTAGGAATATTTCTCTGTCGTATGAGACATAACCAATATCATTACGTAGCCATAGTGTTTTATCTCTATTTTCAGTATCACAAAATCCGATAATTTTCCGGGTCAGAGAAACATCGTATTTACCATGGGGATAAGTTACTTCTTCTGGTCTAAAAACACATTTAGCAGTATCACCATCTGATTTTCTATAATAGACATGAAGTCTTGTCAGATTATGCAGAGCATTGCTGACAGTTTGGTATAATTTCTCTGAGATTTTCTTAAATTCTTCCCTTTCACTCTCGTAAATCATTCTGTCCGCATGCTCATGGAACTCGGCTTCTGTCATTGCTTTTTTGGGCCGATTTTTACAGGTCGTTTTTTCAACCTTTTCTACGGAGTTTTTGGGGGGGCTTTCTGCATTACTGTAGATTTGAAACCATGGTTCCTCAGGAATATGATGATTCTTAATCCCATAATGATTTAAAGATTTACGAATTAAGGGTATTGCTACATGAAGTAATGCTTGGAAGGTCTCATCTTGTAGGGTGTTTATTTCTGCCTCGTCAGGCCCATCAATTCTGTTTGATAATATTGAGCTAATATTTCTACCGGCACACAAAAAAACATCTGGATATCTTTTGTGATCAAGGACTTCAATAGGTTGTCCTGTGTCTATATCATCTTTAATAAAACAAACACCCATGCAGAAGGATAAAATATAGCTTATCCAAAAAACCTGGCCTTCTGTTAAAGAATCAAAAATATTATTTTCTATAAATAGGTCTTTGACTAATAAGATTGATGGCAGGGGAATAATTACCGACTTATCAATACTGTAATAACTTACTGGACCAATTTGTGGGGTGTTCGTGCTATGAGAAAAAAATATTTTATCTATTAACAGTTGTTCATCTTCTGCGATCTTTAGAACTACATCCAGGAAGTCCTTATGTATTGTTTCTGATCTGGTAATTTCTATGCCTCGAATTATTTTGGCGTTTTGATTAATGTCAAGATAATCAGTCATAAATCACCTTTTAGAATTATTTATCGTTTGTTTTTATGTATCAGATACTTTGACAATATCTCGTCTTGTGTAGCTAATGCCATTTCGTGGTCGACAACAACCTGATCATTATTAAAGAGCTCAAATGTTGTGTATTGAGTCTTGGTCTCTTTAAGTATAGAAACAAAATCTTCGAAGCTGTCGAACTTATGACCATTGATTTTGATTACTATCTCTCTCTCATACTGTCCGTATCCCTCATTGATTTTATCTGGAAGTACTCGATATAGTATAACTACATCTTCATTTTCTTTCGTTTTAGGCCGGGTCGTCTTAGCAACAATGTCAGGGGATATTAATTTTTTCCAATCTTCATCCGAGTCAATGTAAGGATCGACCAAATTCAGACTCAGTGGGCAAAAGATTATACCGGCATAAATATAATATCGTGGAGGAGTGTCATATATTCTTCCAGGGATTAGTTGGAAATCTTTGGAGGTCTTGGCCATCTTTACAGTACACACATCGATCTTGCCGTTGCGAATGAATTCCACATCAACACTGTCCCCTATCTGCATCCCTTCAAGGACATAATTATGCCAGGTCCTTTCATTCTCACGGAACTCCACGGTTCCATCATTCGCAATATTCTGGCCAGCAATTTTCGTTAGAACATCATGCTCCTTGATACAATTGTTACCTGGATCAGGATATTCCCTGATAACTAGAATGCCTGACTGATCTTCCGACATCTTATATTTATCTCTCAGGTGTTTGTTGCTCATTTGTTCAACCCTGAGACCAATCTCGGGAATTCCATCAAGCTTTCCGTCTTCGATGTCAGTCAAAAACTGTTTCACTATATTAACCGGCACCATGTAGCCAATGTTGTCGAGATCAGGGATGTTCTGCATAACCACTCCGACCAACTTCCCACCAGCGACAACGGGTCCCCCGCTATTGCCAGGATTAATCGCAGCATCGATCTGACCGGCAAAGAAATAAAGTCCACTGTGGACATAACTTTGGTGTTCTAATCGTGACAAAATGCCTTGGGTCACACTCATGGAATCTCCACCTGACGGATAGCCATAAACAAGTACTGAATCTGAACTGTTGGGAATCTCTCCCAAATCAATAGGTTTTTTCCCTTTAAAAAAACTCTGGTCTTCAACTTTAAGAATTGCCAAGTCTATATCGTGAGAAACATATTCAACAGTGGCTACATACTTCTTCGGGTTACCGTTAGACCTGATCTGTATAAACTTCTGATCAGAAACAACATGAGCGTTTGTCAGTATCATATTGCCAGCGATCACGGTCCCTGACCCAGAAGTGTTTTGAATAAATTTGGAAGTCCATGGTGCATAATAATCCCCTGCAGATGCTGCTGTAAAAATCTTCACTATGGATTTTTCGATGGGATTATAGCTGCTAGCTAAGCTTATCGAGGGAAAACAGGTGAAGATGCCAAGTAAAACGAAACTAATAGAAGTAAAAATCATACGGTTCATAACGCCCCCTTTGATAGAAAATTCAACATAACACAATGCTAGTTATAACTTGTATTCTATCGCAGGGGGTAGGACATCTAGCGGCCCAGGTGCAAACTTTTTTTTAAAAACAGGAAATTATTTAGAGGAACAGCGAAAACTTCATGGACAAACTCTATCACCGCAACCGGGACAATAACTGAGGCATGTCGATACCCCATTCCTTATACATCCCTTATAAATCAAGCTCATTGTTTCTAGGGTGTGAAACAAACAGAAGAAATCGAAGACCTCTGCAAAAAACTAAAGCCCGTTATTGGAATCCAAGCTGACAAGCTCTGGCATATGTACCTGGCAGAAGACATCGAGAACAGAGAAACATTTGCCCAGGACATAGAGTTAATCGCTGAGAAATTCTTAAAAGAAGAACCATTAGAAAACCAACAGATTCTCCTCGAACCTCCAAACGAAGAAGACTCAAGAGGAACATATCTCCTCGGAGACATTATCTATAACAAAAAGAAGCTACATCAACTGCATCTAAAACCGGAAGATTTCCAAAAGCAGGTCGGGATATTCGCAATCACAGGTGAAGGGAAAACCAATCTGGCATACCTTCTCGCCCTGCAACTCCTAAAATCAAAAACACCATTCATGGTCATCGACTGGAAGCGGTCGTGGAGGAACCTTCTTTCCTTAAAAAACAAACATCCGGAATTAAACAATGTGCAAGTATATACAATTGGCAGAGACACCCTCCCCTTTCTCTGGAATGTATTCAGAGCGCCGCCAGGCAACGACAAAGAGTCCTGGATAGAAACCATTGCGGAAGCACTTGAAAGGTCTCATCTCTCAGGTCCTGGAGTCGCTTATTATTTCAACAAAATCTATTCGAGACTGTTCAGAAAACTACCAGACGATTTCTATCCAAATTTTTTCGATGGTCTCAGAGAGATAAGGGGCATTAAGGTTTTTGGCCGTGAGGCAAATTGGAAGCAAACAGCCCAGAGAATTTTTCAGAGTTTTACACTTGGAAGAGCAGCAAAATATTTCAACACCAGAAACCCTGTCAAGCTTGAAGAGTTATTAGATAAACCTATAATCCTTGAACTGGATCTGGAAATGCCAAAACCGCTGAGGGTGTTTTTCTCAGAAATGATTTTACGGTGGATTCATCTATACAGACTAAGCCGGGGAGAAACAGATAATTTACGCCATGTTTTGTTCTTAGAGGAGGTGCACAACCTTTTCTCACAAAACGGCTTCTACAAGGAAAGCAAAAGCCTTGAAAACTTGTATCGAGAGATCAGAGGGTTTGGTCAGGGATTGGTTAGCATTACCCAGCACCCTTCCCTTTTACCAATTGAACTTTTGGGAAACTGCCACACTCAGATTTATCTTGGCCTGCAGCATGCCGACGATATCACGATGGCCAGAAAGTCTTTGTTTTTAGATTATGAGGAGGATTTCTATTTGAATGCGCTCAACGTTGGAGAGTGCATTGTTAAGATTAAAAATCGCGTTGAACCCTGCCTTGTTAAAACGCCTCTTGTGCCAGTTACAAAAGAGTTGGTGACGGATGAATGGCTAAGGTTGTTTAGTTTGGGTTCGCAGTTCTGGGAGCATTCTTGGGGCAACGATGCGAATAACCAGAACCACTTATGTTTGAAGAATAGGATTGGTGAGATCTTATCCGGAAAAGGTTGTGGTTTAGAAAATGAAGATGCTCGGAATACCTCCGGTGGAGAGAATACCCCTCTGCCTGAAAGAGAGAATACCCAGGGGTATTCTCCCGAGAAATCAGACGGGAATAACTTCTTTCCAACGGGTAGTTGTTCGAAAATCAAAGCAAAAGCAGGTCATTTATTGCCTGTTAATATAGAGCAGGAGAAAAGAGAATCCCCCCCTGAGACTATTCCCCGGCGCAAACTTCTTATTGATATTCTAGAGCATCCTTTTTCGAGCACGAGTGAAAGATACAGGAGGTTGAATCTGTATTCTAAACTTGGGAACAAGTGCAGAAAGGATTTGATTTCTGAAAAGTGCATTTTACCGAGAAAGATTGTTACCGGGAACGGCTGGATTACCCTGTTTGAACTGACCCAAAAAGGCAAGACGATTCTGGGAGACTTGGGATATGAATTCAAAAATGAGAGCGAGGGGGTCGTTCATAAGTTTTGGAAACATAGGGTTGCTGAGTTTTATAGAAGAAAGGGCTTAGACGTTCGAGTCGAGGAGTATTTTGTCAACGGCAGACCGGATATTATTGTTCATGAGGATGGTAGAAAGATTGCGGTTGAGATTGAGACCGGCAAGTCTGATTATGTGAAGAATATTAAGCGAGCCCTTGAGGCTGGATTTGATGAAGTTGTGAGTGTTGGTGTAAACAAGTTTGTTGAAGAGAAGATTCGGGGAGAACTGGAAAAGAGAACGCTCATAAATAATAAGGTGAGAGTTGTTGGTGTGGTAGAGTTTTAAGAATACGCTCATCATTATGCACAAGTACAGCGAAAGCTATTTCACTCGTTTCACATGCAAAAGATTAAGATTTGATCTGACAAGGAACAAAATATTTTATAAATAAATTGTACTAACAGGTGACGATGAGAGAGTAAACATCTTCACTTTCGCCAAAGTTATGATATGCAGTAGACATCTACAGTTTCGGACACCACCCTTCTGATATCTGCGAAAATTGGAGAGAACAATGCCGTCAAAAAAAAACAGCACTGTTCTCTCCCAACTCGTTAATAGTTATTGAATTACGATGTTATCAATTGTTACCGTACCGCTCGGGGGAACGATAGTGAGAGACTCAATAACTGTCGGTGCTCCGGAGTTATCCGAGTAATCGCAGTTATAACCACCTTCAATTGTAACATCTATGTCTTCCTTGTCTAATAACAGAGGGCCATTTACAAAGTAGCTGTGGGCCTTGATCGTGCCAGATGATATCATGCTTACATCATAAACCGTCTGGAGTCCCCCCTCCCAATAATAACTACCACCCAATCGTATTGGTAAGATGTCTGAACACGCGTCAAGAGTCAGGCCGGTCAAGGAATCGTCTTGGGTCTTACCTGTATTCCATTCATCAGGATAACCATCACCGTCTGTATCGACACTTGCCGCAGGGTCATCTGGGAAAGCATCAGAAGTATCAAGGACACCATCGCCATCAAAATCGCCAGGGGCCACACCCGTAGTCGTAAAAATATATTCGCTGCTAGTTACCGTGTTACCTGAAATGTCGGTCGAAACTACTTCATAGTTGTAAATTGTCCCTGATGACAAGCCGGTAAGTGTCAAAACATGATCCAATGAAACTCCGATGATTGAGTCTTGTTGAGTCAAACTACCGCTTACTGTGCCAAAATTGATTGTTGTCGTTGCAGCTTCATCGGTCGTCCATTCAATTGTTGCGAATGATTCGTTTAGAAATGTTGCTACAGGCGCCGTTGTTATTACCGGATCTGTCGTATCCGGCACTGCAAGGGTGGTAAAACTGTATGTTGTGCTTACGGTCGGGCCGTTATCTGCAGTGTCAATTGATTCCACTGTATAATCATAGGTCGTATTAGCCATCAGGTTGGTCAAAACGATGGTATGCACACCAACATCAACAATATCTCCTGACTGTAAGTTGAGAGAACCGCCACTCAAGCCATACCGGATTAACGAATCACTGATCTCGTCAGTTTCCCACTTTATAGCGGCGGCAGTATCGGAAAGACCAACCACTATTGGGCTACTTGTAATGACTGGAGCGGCAAGATCGGGGGTTGCTGAAGTTCTTACTGTAGTCTGAGGGACAAACACTCCTGCGTCACCGACAAAAGCAATAAGCACAAAATTATCCCCTAATTTTGCGTGCGTCCTGTCACCATCAATATCAGTTGCTTCAACAGCGATTTCATAATCTGTATCAGATTTTAAACCTTTTACTGTTACCTGGTGTTTCTTTACCTTTTCACCTTTAGAACAACGCTTGGGACTCTCACCTGGTTCATTATATTCGAGAACCGTATCGGTCGGTTCATCAGTTTCCCAAATAATCGTCACCTGGTCGTCATCATCACTGTGACCAATTTCCGGATGTTTGATCAACTTAGGTTTCTTACTTTTCGGCAATGGATGAGTTGTAAAAGAATATACTGCACTGATTACTGGACCGTTACCACTGGCATCAGTGGAAAGCACCCTGAAGAAGTACTCTGTCCCGGCTTCAAGTCCAGTGATCGTCATGTTATGAGGTTTTTTTAACTTCACATGACCTTCGGTTTCAGTCAGTTGATCAAAAGCAAGACCGTATTCAATGACACCGTTAGCTGGTTCATCAGTTCGCCAACGGATCATTACTGACTGATGCGTGATGTTCACTACCAATGGAGATTCAATAATCACCGGTGGATTTGTATCCGGGCTCGCCAGAGTTGTGAAACTTTTCGGGCCAGCCAGGGTCGGCCCGTTATTCTGCCCATCTTTTGAAGAGATGGTTAGCTGATAAGTGGTAGATGCAGTCAGGTCAGTTAATGATACGGTATGTTCTGTTACCAGCGCATCATCCTGATAGACCCCATATGCAGTGCCGTCATTATAAGATACTCCGCTAGTAGCCGGTTCGTCGGTAGTCCAGAAAACCGTCGCTCCAGTATCGGAGATATTGAGAATCATCGGTCCTTCGATTATCTCCGGTGGAATATTATCCGGAACAACCTCGGTATAAAATGAAAGAATCGGGCTTAAAGATGGGCCGTTGCCGATGTTATCAACCGAGGACACCTGAATATAGTAGAGAGTGTTTGGATTGAGGTCGGTCAGAGTAACCCCATGCTCTGTAGACAGAGAACCGCCAACGAAACTTCCCAATCCTTCGGTGATTCCGTAGTAGAGTGTGCCAATGCTTGGTTCATCAGTTTCCCATTCTACAACAGCTGAATTATGCCCTATTTCTTTAATGATCAGCCCTTCTGTAATCACAGGGGCCTTGGTGTCTGGAGTTGGTTTAGTGTGAAATGAAACAACTACACTCACAACAGGTCCGTTTCCATCAATATCACTACCCGTGACCTGAACGAAATAATCGGTATCTGGGGTTAAACCAGTTAAAACCTGAGAATGCATAGTTGCAGGGGCTGGTACCGTGATTATTGACGATGGTGGATCATTTAACCCATAGCGAACTTCCCCTGATGTTTTCTCGTTGGTCTGCCATTCCACAACAGCCATTGTGTCAGATATGCTGGTAATCGTCGGCCCTGAAATAATTGTTGGAGACACATTGTCCGGCATGGTGAGAATGAAATTGATTAACTTGGGGTTGCTGATATCAACAGGTGAAACATTTCCCGAGCCAAATCCGCTTCCAGCAGGTGCTGTCACACTTATCGAATAATCAATATCTGCAAATACATCTTTGCAGAAACTGCCATCTGCTAAAGCGAACGTGGAAATATAACTATAAAAATAGTCGACTGTTGTTGTAACAAAACCAAGACGAACGCCACCCACGGCTACGCCATTTGAGTCAGTAGTCCCACCGCAGACAGCAACAACTTCCGGGAGAGTGATATTTCGAACCTCATCGGTGCCACCTGCCACAAAGGTTGGGAAGTTGTTCCAGCTTTTATAAAATGAATCCGGCAGGACAACTGCTGCGGTTGTGGTTCCGCTATGCAAAGAAAATCTAAGGTTTTGCGGAGTACCTGTGCTGACCGTAATACTATACTCACCATTGATATCTGTAACGCTATGCCACGTGGTCACATCTCCGTCGTAGAGTGAGATATCAATCCCGTCCAAAGCTATCCCTTCAAATGAACGTATAATTCCACTTATTGTTGTGGTTATTATTGTTGCATAATCAAGGACAAAATCAATTGTCCGGCTGGTGCTGATATCAACATTTGTATAGTTCGTACTGGTATATTCTGTACTTCCGGCAGGCGGTGTCAAAATGACCTGATAATCAATATCGGCGAATACATTTTTACAAAAACTGCCATCTGCCAGAGTGTACGTGGAAATATTATTATAAAACCCGTCAGGTGTGGTGGCGAATAAACCAAGACGAACATCGCCAACTGCCCCCCCACCCGAGTCCGTAGTATTGCCACAAACATTAACAACTTCTGGGAGAGTGATGTTTCTAACCTCATCGTTTCCATCTGCCACAAAGCTTGGGAAGTGGTTCCAGCTTTTATAAAATGAATCCGGAAGAATAACTGCAGCTGTTGTGGTGCCACTATTCAAAGAAAAAGTCAGATTCTGAGGCGTGTCTGTGCTGACCGTAATACTATACTCACCATTGCTATCTGTCGTTCCATGCCATGTTGTTACGTCACCATCAGAAAGTTCAATATCAATCCCGTCTAAAGGCACCCCTTCAAATGAAAGGACAACACCACTTATTGTTGAGGTAAACACCATTGCGTCATCCAGTACAAAATCTCTTGTCTGGCTGGTACTGAAATCAACATTTGTATAGTTCGTACTGGTATATTCTGTACTTCCGGCAGGCGGTGTCAGATTTACCCGATAATCAACATCGGCAAATACATCTTTGCAAAAACTGCCATCTGCCAGAGTGAAAGTGGATATATAATTATAAAAACCGTCAACTGTTGTCGTCGCAAAGCTTAAGCGAACATCACCAACCGCTGCCCCATTCGAGTCAGTACTCTTGCCACAGATATTAACAACTTCCGGGAGAGTGATGTTTCTAACCTCATCGGTACCATCTGTCACAAATGGAGGGAATTTGGAGTAACTTTTATAAAATGAATCCGGCAGAACTACTGCTGCGCTTGTTGTTCCACTGTGCAGAGAAAAAGCCAGATTTTTAATGCTATTTGTATTGACCGTAATACTATATTCGCCATTGATATCTGTTGTGCCATGCCATGTGGTGACATTTCCGTCGTAAAGCTGGATATCAATTCCGTCAACCGCCACCCCTTCAAATGAATATACAACACCGCTTATCGTTGTTGATATTTGCGTTGGAGGGGCTATGAGCACTACATCCTGGAGAACATCTGAACCACTTATACCAATATTATTGACGACCGATTCTTCATAGCCATTGGCATTGACAATCAGTTTATACGCGCCATTACTCACAGCAAAACTGTACCAACCATTACCATCGGTTACTGTGGTGCCGATATTGTCGAAAGAAACTGTATCTATGAGATCCACCGCGGCACCGGGGGCAGGGTTGCTGCCACCAAAGATGGTGCCGGAAAGTGACCATGGCAGAGCAGTCAGATAAAAGCTGGCTTTTACCTGACATGCTCCAGTGATAGGACCAGTAGTGTAAATGGAACCGACAAGATTTCCACCACAACCCGTTACTGCATCAATGCTGTAATCGGTATCAGGAATAATTGTGAAGCTGGCAGTTTCTCCATAAATGATTGGCTGAATAACTGCCGGGCTGATTGAACCTCCAGCCCCTGCAGAAGGGGTCACATCCCAGGTATCACAACCATCTGGGATGCTATCACCATCAGCATCCTGGTTATCATCAAAACCTGGACAGGCATCGATACAATCAAGAACACCGTCAACATCACTATCACCGGTATCAGGAGTTCCGCAACCGCATATACCAGGATTAGTTTTGGCAGGATCTGAGGCACAAAGATCTCCTGCATCACAAATCCCGTCACTATCGCTATCAAGCCCATCGTCATTTGGGATAGAATCCACCAGCGGCCCGAAGCCATCGACCTGCACAGAACAATCATCACAGGTATCATTATCGGTGTCACCGCAGATTGTAGGATTGGTGCTGTTCGTGTCCAGGGCATCAGCAACGCCATCGTTGTCATCATCGGGATCTTGAGTATCAAAGATGCCATCACCGTCAGTATCACCACCAGGAGCATCCTGAATGTATAAGTCATGTATCTCCGTGCTGCTAAGGGGCCTGTTGTAAATTCTTACTTCATCCATTAAGCCTGTGAAACGTGTAGATGTTGAGCTCCCGCTCCACCAGTGCCGGGCAAGAGCGGCGTTGTTTGATGCAATATGCAAAGTCTTGGGAGCAGAATCAACCAACTGGCCATCCATGTAAGCATCAAGCGTTGTTCCATCGTAAGACATACAATAGAATTTCCAGGCATTGCGATCTGTCGCCTTATAAAATGGTACTTGTAAAGCCAGTTCTCCTGTAACATTACCGTTGCCTACTGCAAGACCGATACTTGTTTCTGCCAACTCGACATCGTTACCCTCATGCCATATCCCAGCTCGTCCAGAAGGAACGGAACCAAAAACAATATATGACTCACCGCCCCAGCTAGTGGCAGCCATCCCCTCTTCGTTAACCCAGAGACACATGGACATCTCAGACATGGAGGCAACGCCCATATCAGGCAACAGAACATGATCCCCATCTGCTCCTGTATGACTTCTGCCAACAAAATGCAAAGCAGAACCATTCACTCCGGCCTGACAAGTCGGTGTGTTCATGATGGTGCCGTCATTTCCATTACCACTTTGGTCACTAGCATCGCATTCAAGCGGGTAATAAGCTACTAGGCCAGTGGACAAACCGGGGCTCGTGTCAACATAAAGTTTGGCCACAAACGCATCTTCGCTGCCTGAATGGGCATTCAGCGGCGAGCCCCATGTGGCGGGGCTATAACCTGTAATGTAGAGATTGCCGCTGGTGTCAGCAGTGATATCAATGCCACCATCCGCACTGGATGAACCCAAAAAGGTGTGCCATTGTAAAGCGCCAGCACTGTTCAGACTGGCCACAAACACATCTTCACTGCCTGCATGAGCATTCAGCGGCGATCCCCATGTAGCAGTACTATAACCTGTTATGTAGAGATTGCCGCTGGAGTCGCTAGTGATTTCAAAGCCACGATCTGCGCTGGCTGAACCCAAAAAGGTGTGCCATTGCAGAACGCCGGAATTGTTCAACTTGGCCACAAATGCATCCTCACTGCCTGCATGAGCATTCAGCGGCGATCCCCATGTGGCGGGACTGAAACCTGTTATGTAGAGATTACCGCTGATGTCGGCAGTAATTCCTTGGGCTCTGTCTGCGTTGGCTGAACCCAAAAAGGTGTGCCATTGCAGAACACCGGAACTGTTCAACTTGGACACAAATGCATCTTCACTGCCTGCATGAGCATTCAGGGGCGATCCCCATGTGGCATCGCTCTGCCCTAATATGTAGAGATTTCCGCTGGTGTCGGTAATGATTCCACGGGTATAATCTAAGTTGGCTGAACCCAAAAAGGTGTGCCATTGCAGGACACCGGAACTGTTCAACTTGGCCACAAAGACATCAGAATCTCCTGCATGAGCATTCAGCGGTGATCCCCATGCGTAGCTACTACCTGTTATATAGATATTGCCTATGGTATCAGTAGTAATGGCATAGGCAGAATCTGGTTGGGCTGAACCCAAAAAGGTGTTCCATTGCAGGACACCGGAACTGTTCAGCTTAGCCACAAACCCTTCTGCACTACCTGCATGAGCATTTAGCGGTGCTCCCCATGCGCCCCAGCTAGAACCTGTTATGTAGAGATTGCCGCTGGTGTCGGCAGTGATATCATAGCCATAATCTGTGTTGGCGGAACCCAAAAAGGTGTTCCATTGCAGGGCGCCGGAACTGTTCAACTTGGCCACAAATGCATCATAACCTCCTGCATAAGCATTCAGCGGCGATCCCCATGTCGCAGTACTATAACCTGTTACGTAGAGATTCCCGCTGGCATCTTTAGTGATTCCAGAGGCAAAATCATAGGCCGATGATCCTAAAAAGGTGTGCCAGCTAAGTACCGGATCAATGACCAGGGCGTAGCGGTTATCATAGTTGCCGAGGGCAAATCCGACTTCAGTGGAAGACAATATCCTGAAGTTAACGGATATGGGTCGACGCAGACCATCGATATCTTGCCAGGCCACAGGCTTTGACTCCTGCATCTGGCCGGTCTCATAGGTGATGACAAGGTTGCCGCTAGAGTCTAGGCTAACCGGGAGATTGTAACGGAGGCGAACCAGATCAATCGGCGAATCCTGCTTGCCATGAGGGGAGATGTGGTAGGTACTCTCCACCAGACCGCTTTCGGTTCGATCATATTTGAGAGTAATTTTATCCCAAAGATTATCATAGGTTACCCGATTGAGAATCGGGACTCCTCGCACTGTTTCAGTTGAAAAAGTATTACCTTCATTGACGGTTGGGAGCACTTTTGCCGCTCCGACAAAATCAACTTTTACTGCATGGTTTCCGCCAGCCACCACCACTCCGCTGTCACTGAAACCCAAAACATGGCCTCCAGTAGTGAACTGCAGCAACTCTGAGGCATAAACCGCTTCCGACACCAGACACATTGCCGATAGAAGCAGGCTGAGAAACAAAAAACTATCAATGATCATTTTAACTGGTGTTTGGGCTGTGAACTTGCTCGTGCTGTTCAACATCTTGACTCCCCTGTTTCAATAACAACGCAATCAATTTTTATTTTGACCTAGGAAGTAATACAGAAAAGAAAGACTCCCCAGACCATAGATTGACAGGCCCACAGAACTGCAAATTCAATAAAGACCACAAATCCAAATACCTGACAACAAGTTTCTCTGTAGAATATGCCTTACAAACTGAATATCGGTCCTTACGAGATTGAAATTCGAAAAACGTCTGCTAGAAAAATGGGGGATGTCCAAGAGGAGACGGTTATGATGGTCCTTGATTGACAATATTCAAATTAAGATGTGCCTCCCCCTTAAATTAGTACCAGCACAAATTAGAGTTCTCCTGTCACAACTTCTCTCCACCTGCACTAATCCTTATACAACCCATATAAACTCTTCAGCCTTTTCCTTTCTATCAATTTGGGCAATGTCGCCAAACAAACGGAAAGGAGTAGCTTATGCGAAAAGAGCAAAAGCAAGTCTATGAGGACGCAGAAGTGTTAAGACAGGTTGTCAAAAATCTTGGAAACAGGAAATTTCGTCTTGATTGCGGGCACCATGTTACTTTTGGTCATTGGCTCGGAAACGATGTCACGATCAGAAATGGTAAAGATCCTGAAATAACCTGCCTTGAATGTTGTTATTAAAGGCACATCAAAACCCACAAAAAAAAAGCCCTGGGCATGGCTGTAAAGTGCCTCCATATTTTTTTTCCTGAGTATGAAATCCGCTCCAGTAAAAACCAGTTCCTCCGACGAGCAATTTGAGTGGCCCATTCTCGAAACAGGCTTTTCCTTCCACTCTTTTTCCTGGCAGTCCCAACTCTTTACCAGAGAAAATTTTCAAAACATCTATCCTTATACAACCATTATAAACCCCCATTCCGTTACCATTTCATAATTAAACACAATGGCAAAAGACAATCTGGAAACAAGGGTAAAAAAATCCGTGCTTAAGATCGAGAAGAGCATTTCGGGCATTTACAATGTGATAACCGATTTCAATCTCAAGCTCTGTCACATAATTGAAAGGATGGGAGATCAGTATGGAGTTATTGGTTCGAATCCTTATTATGCTGGTTAGTTTTGAGATAAAGAGTGAAGCATTTGGAAGATGGAAAAGTATTATGGGAAAATGGGCATGCTGAATCGAGAAAGGATTAATGATGTTTATGTTCCACGGTGGGCTCAGACTTTAATTGATTTGTATACTTCTCCTTTGAAGTATGAGGTCATGTGTGAGATGAGGGGCGAAGAAACTACGTCATGATTGAGTTTTGCTATGTTGTTCAATTAAGTTTAAAAAACATAAATGTTTTCCTAAATCAAGATTTTGGCAGGCCTTTTTCTTAAGTCTTGCACGAAATTTATGAGCCTGTAGCTCAGCCTCGCATTTTCTGTGCAAGCCTCAAACTTTAAATAGTCATCATTCTTTGTTTTTTTTGATGAAAAAAGCACTTATTGAGTTTGATTGTAATCACAATACTACTAATGATGCTCTGGCGAATCTCGATAAGGCAGAGAGGGCTGTCGTGGATAGTTTTGAGAAATATTGTTTAATATCTGCTTCTCCTTCACGTGCTCAAAAGTCTAAATCCAATGCTGTAAGATTTTTGCTTATGGTCGAGAAACCTTTGTCTTCTGTAAATTTGGAGGATTTGAGGGAGTTTTTGGTTATTTTAAAAAAAAGTGGTTTTTCTGATTATTACAAGAATGATGTAAAGGGTTTTGTTCAGAGGTTCTTGAAGTGGCATTTTAAGGATTGGAGTGATCGTTTTGAAGGTTTTTCCGACATAAAATATAATGGCGATGCTCAGAGAAAGGACAAAATAGATCCTGAGGACATTCTAACTAAAGACGATGTCGCCCGATTAATTAGAGGAGAGGAGTCTCTTTCATGGAAGACTTTCTTGGTTAGTCAGTACGAAGGGGCTTTGAGAACTATTGAATGTAGAAATTTGAAATGGGCTGATATTGATATGGAGGATCCTGATGTTTATTTCTTTAATGTCAATTCTAAAAAAAACAAGAATTCAACTGACAAGGAGAGAACATCTCCCCCTCTTATTCAATCTGTTTATTTTTTGAATGAGTTAAAAAAATCACAGGAAACAAGTGGCATTAAAAGTCCCTATGTTTTTCCTTCTAGTAAAAATTCCAATACTTGCATCTCTTCGGGCATGGTTAATATGTGGTTTTCTCGATTAACGAAAAGGGTTCTTGGCAAGAAAACAAAAAATTATTTATTACGTCATAGCAAAGGCGAGGAGTTACATAAATTAGTTAGGGAAGGCAGACTGTCTAAAGAAAATGCTTTCCAGATGATGGGGCATAGCGAGAAGATGTTTGACAAAACCTATTCTCATTCAAATAAGATTGAAGTTAAGAAGCTTTTGAAGAAACAAGTTCTGGATGTTGATTATATTGCTCCTGAGAAAAAGCATAAGCTGGAAAGGGATATCGGACAACTCAGAAAACAGATCCTGGAACTCAAAGAAAAAATAGGGGATATAAAAAGTTTTGGTGCTGTTACTAATAGTCTATTCGAAGACAAAAATATTCAAAAGACGCTTCTGCAGTCGATGATCCAAAATGGGTTCGGGAAACAATTAATGGAACTCGCCGGCAAGTGATTTCCCTTCCTCACTAACCCAATAGTACCGTCTCCGATCTGTTCCCATCTCAGTCTCGGCCAGACCTTTATCTATTAATTCCTGAAGGATGCTTTTAGTGCTTATCCGTGATAGGCAAGGGTTAAAGTTTGAGGATTTTATGCGGATTTCTTCAGAAGTACGTTTCTCCGAATTTAGCGAAAGAGTCTTTAGAACAACCTGCCTCTGCCGGGGGCTCGCTGTTACCCAGCCTACCATGGCATAGTTTTTAAGATGGTTGCGCCTGGTTGGCGAAATTTCAAGCAACTTTCTACTTTTATTAGACAGAACATAAAGTCTCCCCTTGGAGCTTTCACTGTTTAGGCACCCCAGAAGTCCTCGTTTCAGAAACGGCTTTAAACTGAATTTACTGATGCCAAGTTCGCGCCTTACTTGCGTGGGGGTTTTGGGAACAGAAAACGAGACCAGAATTTTTTTGTTTTGAGATGAGGGTGTAAAATATTTTGTGTAAACGGCATATCGGTCAGATTGTCGGCATCCTGTTTTCAAATATGATACTAAATTGATTTAGCGCTGATTTCCAGTTCCTTATCGGCATCGTCCACTTTTTAGAGATATTTCTTAGAG
>JAHJIQ010000009.1 GCA_018823285.1 Pseudomonadota bacterium | reverse complement strand
TCATACTATTTCTCCGGCATTTTTTGTGCCGGCAAGGCATGTGTTTGGTTGCATAGCAGCGCTATGCAACCAAACACGTAACGCAGGAGGCGCGAAAAATGACGAGAAAGAGGTGACGGTTCAGAGTTGACGTGACACTAGAACCCGATCAGCTATTTGCCACAAAAAAACCGGGGATTGCGCCCCGGCTTCTTAAAACTCCTGTCCATTCACGATGGACTCATGATTTCTTGATCGCTCAGCCGCCGCCTGGCGCGCAGCTTGCGGCGTCGCCGCCACTGCCTACCGCCCCTGCAATATTGATCCGGCTGATCTTGATCCGCACATTGTCGGCAATCTCAAGGGTGACCACGGTATCGGTGAGACCGGTGATGGTGCCGTGGATCCCGCCGTTGGTCACCACGGCGTCACCTTTCTTTAATGCGGTGACAAAGGCCTGATGCTCTTTGACTTTTTTCTGCTGGGGTCTGATCAGCAGGAAGTAAAAGATCACAAAAATCAGGATCAGGGGCAGGAAAGAGGCGATGCCTCCGGGGCCTGCGGCGGGGGCGGCATCTGCTGCCCAGGCAAGACTGGTCATATGGTGTTCCTCCAGAGTGTGTTTTGATTCTTTAAATTATTCTGTAAAATTGCTTTGTCGCCAATGCTTCTCGCAGATTAGCGTCAACTTCGATCTTCCCTGTCTTCACCCTCCGTTTCGCGCATGGCGTAAAAATTACGCCGGAATGCGGCAAACCGGTCTTCTTCAATCGCTTTTCTCATCCCATCCATGAGATTCACATAATAATGCAGATTGTGAATCGTGTTCAGCTGGGAGGAAAGGATCTCCCGGGCCATGTACAGGTGCCTGAGATAGGCCCTGGAATAGTTCCGACAGACATAGCAGCTGCATGCTTCGTCAATCGGCCTGGGGTCGTCCTTAAAACGTGCGTTTTTTATAACAAGCCTGCCCGTTGATGTAAAGAGCATTCCGTTTCTGGCGTTCCTGGTCGGCATCACGCAGTCGAACATGTCAACCCCGCGCCAGACCGCCTCGACCAGGTCCTCTGGCCTGCCGACCCCCATCAGGTAGATCGGATAGTCCTGCGGCATGATCGCCGCCGTGTACTCGGTGATGTCCATCATCTGCTCCGGCGACTCCCCGACACTCAAGCCCCCGAGCGCGTATCCGTCAAAACCGATCCCGACCAGTTCCTCGATGGCCATGGCCCGCAGGTCCTCATGCATCCCGCCCTGGACGATCCCGAAAAGAAGCAGATCCCGATTGGTGTGGGCCGCCCGGCAGCGCCTGGCCCAGCGTCCGGTGAGTTCGGTGCCGGCGATGGTCTGCTCCCGAGTTGCCGGATACGGAATACAGGTATCAAGAACCATCATGATGTCCGAGCCCAAAGCCTCCTGGACCTGCACCGCGCTCTCCGGGGAGAGGAAGAGATCGGAGCCGTCGAGATGGGATTTGAAGGCCGCCCCTTCCTCGGTGATCTTCGCCAGATCGCTTAAGCTGAAGATCTGGAACCCGCCGCTGTCGGTGAGGATCGGCCCGTCCCAGTGCATGAACCGGTGCAGGCCGCCAAGCTTGCGGATCAGCTGATGGCCGGGCCGGACAAAAAGATGATAGGTGTTGCCGAGAATAATCTGCGCTCCCAACTCCTTTAAATTCTCCGGGGTCACCCCCTTGACCGTCGCCTGGGTGCCCACCGGCATGAAGACCGGGGTCTGGATCACCCCGTGGGCGGTCTTGACCTCACCGCGGCGGGCCGCGCATTCACTGGATTTTTTAAGTAAGGTAAAAGGGCTTCTGTTCATCATCTCCACGTTCGCGACCCGGAGGTCGCTCCTACAAAACTGCGTTTATATGCCGACCCCCTGGGAGAGCGGCACCCCTTGTGGGAGCGGCCTCCCGGCCGCGAATGCCCAAGGTGCAAACACACCCCGGCCCGATGTTCGCGACCGGGAGGTCGCTCCTCCGAAACCGGGTCAGGAAACAGTCCAGAGCTGTTCCATGATCGCCTCATTGCCCTGCAGCGCCAGATCAAGCATGGTGGAAAAATCGAGGGGATAAAACGGCTTTCCTTCGGCGCTGCCCTGGACCTCAATCAGCCTGCCATCGCCGGTCATCACGAAATTGGCGTCGACTTCGGCGGTTGAGTCCTCACTGTAGTCAAGATCAAGCAGGCACCTGCCGCCGACCATCCCGACACTGATTGCAGAAACCGGGGTGATCTCCGGCAGCTCGGCAAGCAATCCCTTGGCGACCAGCCCCTTGAAGGCCTCCCGAAGCGCCAGAGCCGCGCCGGTGATCGAAGCAGTCCGGGTGCCGCCGTCGGCGTTCAACACATCACAGTCCACCCGCAGGGTCCGCTCGCCGAAGGAGTCAAGGGGGACCATCATCCGCAAAGAGCGGCCGATCAGCCTCTGGATCTCCATGGTCCGCCCCGACCGGCCGTTCACTTCGCGGCGGTTCCGGGTATTGGTCGCGCCGGGGAGCATCCCGTATTCGGCGGTGATCCACCCCTTGCCGGTATCGGCCAGCCACGGCGGCACCGATTCCTCCACGCTTACCGCACAGAGGACATGGGTGTTTCCCATCCTGATCAGCACCGAGCCGTCGGCCTGATGCTGGAAGTTGTACTCAATGGTAATGGGCCTGATCTCGTGATCGCCCCGGTTATTGCTTCGCATAATATTCTCCGTCCGCTCTCTTGCTGAAACAGTTTTGAAAAGTTGGTGACTATATAACCCCTCAATAGAAAAAAAGCTCAACCTGATGGCGTCACCAAAGGTATTTTCCCGGTCACGCCGGCGAACGCAGGAATCCATAACATTTCGAAGGGGCTCGATTCCCTGCCCGACATTGGTCCGGTCCCGGTCGCTTATGGTCCGGCTGTCCCCCACCTCTGCAGGAGATCGCCGATCCGCTCCCGCACCTGTTCCCGCGCCGCAATCCTGTCGATACCTATCAGAAGAAGCGCATCATAGTCCGTTTCCTGATGGCGGATATGGGCGGTAACCGCCAGCCGCACCGCATTCTCGTCCAGCTCTTTTGCCGCAGCACAGCGACCGACCCGACCGCTGTATTTACGGCAGGCGTGTTCGGCAATGACCTTCTCCCGCCCGGCCGGGCAACCGGGAAACAGTTCCCTGACCCGCCCGGCAAAGGCGACCAGATACTTTTCATCAAGTTCCGCTCTGCGCAGCGCAGCCTGGGTACGCCGTATTTCCCGTTGCCCCGCATCCGCCTTGCAGTCCTCGTCCGCCCGCTCAACAGCCTCGTTTTCGACCAGCAGCCCCTGCCGCTCATATCGTTTCCGGACCCGGCTCCATTTCAGCACAATCGCGGACAGTTTCGAATACTTCCGGGAACGCCGGGTCAGCGCCATATCACCCGACGGCAGAAAGACCAGATGGTCCAGATCACCGCAGCTCAGACACACCGCTTTTTTCTCGCTCCCCTGCAGCATGATCCAGGCCCCTTTGCCGAGTTTCTCACCGCACCCATCACATTGCGCCTCACCGGAGGTGATAAAGACAGACAACTCATATGGTTTGGTTTTTTCCCCACTCATATCCACTCTCCTCTGCAAAGGTCAAACAACGACGCGACTCTTATTATCTTTCTACAAAAAGTCAATAAGTCAAGCTTGGTACTCTGCCCATCTACTTTATGAAGCAGTTGCGCAAAGAAAAACCACACGCCGATCCGGCCCCACCGATACGACTATTCCGCAGTAAAATGCAAAATAGTCTTGACTATTCCGCAAACCACTGCATAATAGTCACATGGAACGGTCTCAGAAGAGTCTCATTATTAACGATCTTGAAAAAAAGATGGTGTTTCTGACCGGACCAAGGCAGATCGGGAAAACCTGGCTGGCGCAAAACGTTGCCAATGAGTTCGAAAAATCGGTCTATCTCAATTACGACAACTTTCAGGATCGGGAAATAATCCAGAAAGCGTCCTGGCTTGCCGATACCGAAATTGTAGTCCTTGATGAGCTGCACAAGATGGAAGGGTGGAAAAACTACCTGAAAGGCGTTTACGATACCAAGCCGCCCGGTTTACGGATTCTTGTTACCGGCAGCGCCCGTCTCGAGACCTTCCGACAGAGCGGCGATTCGCTGGCCGGACGATTTTTCAGGCACAGGCTGGGCCCCTTTACCGCAGCTGAAATAAAAGATCCCGAACAAAGCGATCTCGAAAAACTCATGGATCGGGGCGGCTTTCCCGAGCCGTTTCTCGCCGCTGATCATGAAGATGCAAATCGTTGGCGACTCCAGTATATCGACGGCCTGATCCGGACCGATATCCTTGATTTTGAAAAAGTCCATGATCTCAGGGCAATCCAGCTTACCCTGGAGCTGCTCAGACAGCGGGTCGGGGCCCCGATTTCCTACACCTCGCTTGCCGGGGATGTGAATTGCTCTCCCAACACCATCAAGAAATATATCGCCATTTTTGAGGCGCTTTTTATCGTTTTCCGGGTTTCACCGTATCATCGGAACATCGCAAGATCATTATTGAAGGAGCCGAAGATCTATTTTTACGATACCGGCATGGTCAAGGGCGACAGCGGCATCCGTTTTGAAAACATGGCGGCGGTATCGCTGTTGAAGCACATGAACGCTATAGAAGATTATGAGGGGCGCCGCAGCGCATTGCACTATCTGCGAACCAAGGAGAAAAAGGAAGTGGATTTCTGCCTGCAGGTAGAAGATGAGCCGCCCATATTAATTGAAGCAAAACTCACCGACAATGCAATCAGCTCCTCATTGAGGTATTTTCATCAAAAATATGGCTTCCCGGCCACGCAGCTGGTGAAGGACCTCCGAAACGATCGACTGGATGATTCGATCGAGGTCCGAAAAGCCCTGCCGTTCCTGAAGCAATTGAAGTTATGACACCAGGCGGTGTACTTATCATTGATCCGAATGAACTCCGCCTGACAACTCCTTTTCCAAAAACCGTTTCTCGGTTAAATTAGCTCATTCGATTATGATGTTTTGGAAAT
>JAHJIQ010000008.1 GCA_018823285.1 Pseudomonadota bacterium | reverse complement strand
GTACGAGCAGGCGAGCTGCTCGACTTAAGCTTTTCACCCTGCGGGTATAAGTTTCGTACGAGCAGGCGAGCTGCTCGACTCAGCTTTTCACCCTGCGGGTATAAGTTTCGTACGAGCAGGCGAGCTGCTCGACTCAGCTTTTCACCCTGCGGGTATAAGTTTCGTACGAGCAGGCGAGCTGCTCGACTCAGCTTTAATAAGCGAAGGGATTAAATACAATGAAATTCTGCACCCGGATCGATGTTTAACAGGGGGAAAAATTCCTTCCCCGGCGGTTGTGGCCACACCACATTCCATGTATGATGCTGGGCGGGACAGTTCCGGAATGTTACTCAATCATAACAGGTCCACGCCAATATGTCTTACGCACTGATCATTTTCTCCTATCTCGTCGGCTCGATCCCGTTCGGACTGCTGTACGGCAAAATGGCCGGGGTCGATGTCCGAAAGGATGGCAGCAGGAACATCGGCGCCACCAATGTCAACCGTCTCCTGGGCAGAAAGCTCGGGGCCCTCACCCTGATCAGCGATGCCCTGAAAGGGCTTTTGCCGATGCTTGTGGTCGCCCACTTCCCTGGGGAACTGCCCCACAGGGAAATGGTTGCAATGCTTTCCGGGACCGCCGCCCTGGTCGGCCACTGCTTTCCGGTTTACCTGAAATTCCAGGGCGGGAAAGGGGTTGCCACCGCCCTCGGAATCTATCTCTATCTTGCGCCCCTGCCGACTCTTGGCGCCATGGCATTATTTGTCATCACGGTCCGGCTCTCCGGCTATGTCTCCATGGGTTCGCTTGCCGCGTCCCTTGTCATGCCGGTTCTGCTCCTGCTTTCCGGTGAGGGGAAGCCCCTTGTCATTACTGCCGGGCTGATCGCGGCCATTATCTGGTTTAAGCACCATGAAAACATCCGCCGCCTGGTCAAAGGCGAGGAAAAGAGCTGGAAAACGAAGAACAGCGATGCAGAAAAGCGATAAATGGGAAAAGATCGCCAAAGCCAGGGAACTCCTGAACCTTGGCGATTCGTGTTCGATCAATGAACTGAAACAGGCCTTCCGGGAACTGGCCAAGGTGCACCATCCGGACAAGGCTACCGCAACGGAAGAAAACACAGACTCTGCCACAATGCAGGATTTGAACGACGCCTACCGTATCCTTCTGGAGTACTGCGAAAAGTATCCCATCTCCCTGGTGAGGGGAGAAACCTCTGAGCTTGACGACGAAGACTGGTGGATGAACCGCTTCGGCAACGACCCTCTCTGGGGCAGAAAAAAGGGCTGAACAACTGGACAGAAGTCAGAAGTCAGAAGTCAGAAGTCAGAAAAACGGTGCCCCGGTTCCAGATCTTATTCAAGCTCTGATTGAAGAGCCTCTGCCGGAAAAATCCCCCTTTGCATGCGGAAGAGACTTTCACTCACCACAAAAAAAAAGGACTGAACAGCCTGGAGCCGTTCAGTCCTGCAAAAGATCGTGTTCTTTGTCAAATATCCGACTTTCCGGCCGCTTTAGAACCTCTGATCGATAGTAATCTCTGCCTGGTCCCGTAAAAAGGCCACCCAGGAAACCATCCGGGCGGACTGGGCTTCAGCGGCCAGCTTTTTCCTGACCTCATCTTTCTTCTCCGGGGCCAGCTCCTCGGAAACATCTTTTTCCTCATTAAAGGCAAGCACATAAAATTTATTGCCTTCGCTGACTATGTTTTCCGGATAGGGAGCTGACGCGGTCAGCCCCAGACCGTTGTCGATCACTCCGGGGGAAAGCTTGGTGCCTCCCCGGTTGGCCCGTGACAGAAACGGCGAGGTTTTCACTTCAACGCCAAGCTTTCCGGCTTCGGCGTCAAGGGTGCTCCCTGCCTTCATCGCTGCAAGCATCTCCTCTGCGCCTTTCCGGGAAAGCTCACGGGCGCGCTCGGCGACAAGGTCCTTCTCCACTTGTTCCCTGATCGCGGCGAGCTCAGGCACCACAGGAGGTTTGATCTCTTTGGCAAAAAGGATCGCGTAACCGGTTCTTCCTTCAACCAGAGAACTGAGCTCTCCTTCCTTCAAACCGAACGCCGCCGCCTGAAATTCAGGATTTGCAGCCAATTCGGCAGCGGGTTTCGTCCGGCTGAAAAAATCGGTTTCCCTGATCTCGACCCCTCCTGCTTCGGCATATTTGGCAAGACTTCCGGAAAGAATGATCTTTTCATAAGCCTCATTGGCGTTCTTGAACACCAGTTCCCGCGCCTGCTCCTTCCTGATCCCGGCGACGATCTCGCCTTTCACATCGTCAATGGTCCTGACCTGAGCAGGGCTGACGGCCTCCAGCCTGATCACATGGAAGCCGAAATCCGATCTAACCATGGTCAGTTCACCCTTGCCAAGGCTGAATACCGCATCTTCAAAAGGTTTGACCATCTGTCCGCGACCGAAAAGGCCAAGATCGCCGCCCCTGGTCCCGGAACCCTTGTCATCGGAATGCTTTCTGGCGAGAGCGGCAAGGTCCGCGCCTTCACGGATCTTTTTCAGGAGACCTTCGGCTTTCTGCCGTTTCTCCACCACCATCTCTTCACTGTCGCCTTCTTCCACCTTGATCAGAATATGGCTCGCGCGTCGTTTCTCGGGAACGACATACCTCTCTTTGTTTGCCTCATAGTACGCGGCGATTCTCTCTTCAGGCACCTCGATAGTATTGCTGTCCTCAAACAGGAACTGGACGTAATTCAATTTGATCTGTGGTGAGGTCCGGTAACTGTCTTTCTTCTCCTCAAAAAACGCGGCAAGCTCTTCGTCTTTGATCTCGATTTTCTTCTCAAAATCCCTGGGCTCGATCTCAACATAGGAAAATTTCTTCTGGCGGTATTCAAAGTCGATTCTCTCGGCAAGCTCCGCCTCGGACACTCCGGCGAACCGGGAAAGATGGTCGAGGACCTTTCCCGTCAGGAGGTCGATTTTCATCGAAGCCTCGAACTGCTCGGGGCTCATCCGGTTGCCGGCCAGGATCTGATTGTACCAGCCGAGGTCAAAGG
Organism: Pseudomonadota bacterium; assembly: GCA_018823285.1. Taxonomy (NCBI): domain Bacteria; kingdom Pseudomonadati; phylum Pseudomonadota; species Pseudomonadota bacterium. The sequence continues at coordinate 12,289 of JAHJIQ010000008.1, read as the reverse complement.
CGCCGTTGTTCTTGAAGGTCTCCATCTCCTGGATCGCTTTTTGGACTTCAAAGTCACTGACCAGCAACCCCATTTCGGCCGCACCCTGCCGAACCAGGGCCTGCTGGATCAACTGGTCGAGAACCTGATCTTTCAGGCCGAGAGTCTCCAGGAGACCATCCGGAATATTCCCCCCCAGCTGGCTGCGGAAGTCCTCGATTCGTTTGTTGTAGGTCCGCTGATACGCATCATAGGTAATCGGTTCGTCATTCACCATCGCCACGGCATTGGTGCCGGTTCCCTGGTTTGTCCCCACTCCCCAGAAAATAAAGACCAGGATAATCGCCACAATGGTGACCTGGATGAAAGTCGACTGGGCTTTCCGCCGCATGAAATCAAGCATTTTCTCTTTTCTCCTCGATTACTCTGAAAATATGATTTATCAAGGGCGTTATCCTAAGTTTTTTCCCGTGGGCCGTCAATATTTTTTCACCCGGATTTTCTCCCGGACCGGAAAACCCGGATGATTTTTCCCCGCAAACTGCTATGATTGATTCCATGATGACTTTTTCCCCGTTCCGGACCAGATGAAAGCACTCGAATTAAGCGACCGCGAAAAGATCACCGCCCTTTTCCGGCAGTACCCGCCGGTCATTTCCGAACACACCTTCACCAACCTCTTTGTCTGGCGGCACATGCGGCCGCTCGATTTCTTCGAGATCGAAGGCTCGATCATTTTTACCGTAAAATCGGCAAGCAGGGTCCTGCCCGGCAGAATCATTTTCGGGCCGCCGCTGGGCGATCTCGAGATCCGGGATGCCCTCAGCTGCTTTGACGGGCCCGTTACCGGGGCGATCCGTCTGCCGGCCGGTGGCCGGGAAGACTTCTATTATGCCGCAGCCGTCGAGGAAGACCGCGACAACGCCGATTACGTCTATCTGGTCGAAGATCTGGCAACCCTTGCCGGTCGCAGGTTCGCAAAGAAAAGAAACCATATCAAAGGGTGTCTCAACAACTACTCCTGCCGGTATGAACCGATAACCGCCGCCAACATTGCTCAATGCAAGGAACTGGCCCACCGCTGGTGCGTCCAGAGGCAATGCCATCACGAACCCGGGCTCTGCGGTGAGTACCAGGCCTTGAACGATTGCCTGGACTACTTTGCTGAACTTGACCTGCTGGGCGGCGCGGTCCTGATCAACGGGCAGGTCGAGGCGATCGCCATCGCAGAAGAACTCCGGCCTGAAATGGCCGTGTGGCATTTCGAAAAAGCGAACCCCGCGATCCCCGGGCTCGGCCAGCTGATCAACAAGTGGTTTGCCGAATTCGGCCTGCAAGACTTCAAATACGTGAACCGGGAGCAGGATCTGGGGGTGCCCGGCCTGCGGCAGGCCAAGGAAAGTTATTATCCGGATCACCTGGTGGAAAAGAAAAATATCCTGCTCCACCCGCAGGCATCTTTTCCTTTAAAGGCGGCGACCAAAGTCTGCGATCTGGTCTTTCCGATGGCCGATATGCTATGATCGCAACAGCCGTTTCACCAGTTGCCTGAACTTGCAAAGAGAATGCCTTCCCAATGATTCTCGGTCTAACGCTGTTCGCTGTCAGCTGCAGGGAGCTTCAATAAATAAAGAGGAAATCATCATGAATGCATACCAGACCAAATTTATCGAACGAATTGAAAGAACCCCGTCCTCCGTCAGTTATCGGTTTGCCAGGCCAGACGGGCTCGCCTTCACGGCCGGGCAGTACATGCTGGTCGATCTTGGCGACAAACTGGTCCACCCGCTGTCGCTCAGTGACTGCCCCGAGGAAACGGGGTATATCGAGTTCACCAAACGGATGACCGGCAGCCCTTACTGCGAAAAGCTTGAGTCTCTTGCCAGGGGAATCCCGGCGACCGTCAAGGGCCCCACCGGGAAATTCATCTGTGAAGAGGCGAGCGGGACGATCGTAATGATTGCAGGCGGCATCGGCATCACCCCGATCCGGAGCATTCTCAAAAGCCATGAGAAAAAAAAGGGATCCGCCTGTAAAATCGTTTTGCTCTATGGGAACCTGAACAAAGACGACATCGCATTCCGGGCAGAACTGGAAAACCTTGCCCTCCCGGATTATCGGCTGGTCCACGTTCTTTCCGATCCCACGGGAATGGATAACGCACACCAGGGGTTCATTACCGCAGAGGTCATCACCAAGGAAGTCCCGGATTATCCCGGGGCGACCTATATGATCTCCGGCCCGCCGGTGATGGTCGAAGCGATGAAAAAAGCGCTGGCCGCGATCAGCGTCAAAGAAGACCAGGTCCGCACCGATATTTTTCTGGGATATGATTGAAGAGGGAAAGGGTCCGATTTAGGGGCCGTTAAGAAATAACTGTTACATAAATGGTCGCCTGAATACGGCCCCTTATGCCGTTTACAGCCTCTAAATGTGACAGTTATTATTGGACAACGGCTTAGTATTTCCAGGCGGCCAGATCACTCAAGGCGGTCGAATGGACCAGATAAAGGACCTTGCCGGCGAAAGCCGCTCTCCGGATCTCGGCGAGCAGTCTGTGCGGGGTGAGTCCTTCGATTTTTCTCCCCTCCACCCCGCTCCATTGTGAAACATAACCCCACATATGCTGCAGGGTATTTTTAATATAACGCCGGTTCGGCGGCTGGCGGAGCAGTTCCGTTAAGACCAGGGCAACCGCGGCAACCTCGGAATTCCCCCCTCTTGCCGCCACCCGCCCGCCGATGCTTTTATAGATGCCCGGGTCGCGCGCCATCACCGAATACTTGTGCTGGGCCCATAGCTGCTGGGCATTTGCCGGCAACGGGATCCGGCCCTCCCCGCGTTCCACATACTTTCCTGCCAGAAGAGCCAGCTGTGCTCCCGGCTGGTCGATGTAGGTTTCGGGCCACACGCCTTTTTTCGACCTTAAAGCCACCGGGGTCCGATCTACATAGCCGCGCAGAGCCATCTCCGCAGCCAGCATGGCATGCCGCTGGCGGAGCGCCCAGCCATACCCTTGCCAGCGAAGTGTTTCCGGATGTCGAGAGTAGCCCTTCTTATTGTTGCTGAGAATCGAGACGATCCCGTGCAGCTCCCGATGCTCGCCCAGCAGGCTTTGCCGGTTCAGATAACCGGGATGGATGTCCCACACTCTCATTGATAACGCTCTTCCTCAAACTGCATTGGCTTCACCAGCCGACTGCTGACACGCGGCGATTTTCTCCCGCAGATCGGCAAGACCGGGCACGATGATCGTGGGCTCGATCCCCCACGGGTCGAAGATCGCCTCCGGTGCACGTTTGACCCAGGCCGCTTTCATCCCGGCCGAGATCGCGCCGATGACATCGAAGGGATTGCCGGAGATCAGCCAGGCCCCGCTCCCCGCCGCCCCGGACTTTCTTAAAAAATGGCGGTACACGGCGGGATTCGGCTTGAAGGTTTTCAGGTCGTCCACACTGACAACCCCGAGGAAAAAATCCCTGATCCCGGCGCCGGCGAGCAGCGTCTCGACCGCTTCAGCACTGCCGTTGGAAAAGGCGTAGAGGCGAAACCCGCCTTCCTGCAGCCGAGTCAGCCCCTCTTTGACATCTGCAAATGGCGGAAGGGTACGATACACAGCGAGAAGATCTTTTTTCTGCTCTCCGGTGAGGGCAATTTTATAGAAAAGGGCGGTGTACTCCAGAGCGTTAGCGGTGCAGACAGCGAAATTTTCGTACGCACCCATCAGCCCCCGGCGGAAAGAGTATTCCAGCTGCTTGTCGCGCCAGGTGGCGGAAAAATCACGCGCAGAGTCGCCGATGAACAACTCAAGCGCCGCAACAACCCCGTGGGTGTCGATCAGGGTGCCGTACACGTCAAATCCGATGGTGATGGTCATTTTTTTCTCCTGCGGAATCTGCCGGAAATCGGAACCGGTCGAGAAAGACCTGCGACCCGGTTGATACCGGTGACGTCATGCCTGGTTGAGATACCGCGTCAGCAGTCGGTCCAGATTATTGGCAAAGTTCTGCCGGTCTCTCTGGCTGAGCACCGGTGGCCCCCCGGTATCGATACCATCACTCCGCAGGGTATCGAGAAAATCCCGCATGCTGAGACGCGCCCGGATGTTTTCTTCGGTATAGAGTTCTCCGCGCGGGTTTAGAGCCCACCCCCCTTTTTCAACCACCTTCGCGGCCAGGGGGATATCTGCGGTCACGACCAGATCGCCGGGGAGGAGCTGTTTCACGATCTCATTATCGGCAACATCGGCGCCATGGCGCACCCGCACCAGACTGATCAGGCGCGACACCGGGATGCGCATCATCTGGTTCGCCACCAGGGTCAACGGAATTCCGGTCCGCTCCGCCGCCTTGAACAGGATCTCCTTGATCACCACCGGACAGGCATCCGCATCGACCCAGATCTTCATTGACGTTCACTCTCCGGCAAACCGCTCTCCTCCACTCTCACCCCGGAACTACAGCCAGCGCCGGACTTTTTGCCGGTATCGGCGGTAACTCTCTTTGAATTTATTCTGCAGGGCCGCTTCCTCCGGCGCAATCTGGAACCTGTTGATAAACCAGACAAACGAGGCGGCCACGAGAATCGTTGAGAATGCGCCGGAATAGATGGCGGCTCCCGCCAAGACGAGCAGGATGCCAAGATACATCGGATTACGGGAGTATCGGTAGATGCCGATGATCACCAGTTCAGTTGCCTCATCGGGGCGTCGTGGATCCACCGTTGTTTTCAGTTTGATAAAGGCCAGGATTCCGGCCACGGCAACCAGCAACCCCGCTCCGGCGAGGATCCAGGCGGCGGCAGTCTGATACCGGAATTCAAAGCGGCAGAGCGGCAGATATCGGGCGGCAAGCCAGATACCGGCCATGGCCAACGCTCCCTGCACAACCGGGGGAATCTTGAGCTGCAGCTTCAAATGATTCATTTCCATATATCCCGACTCTCTGCATTGCTGATTCTTTCGAAGGTGCAGTAAGTTGGATACATTTTCACTTCAGTCATCCGCCCTCATCCTTCAGGGAAACGCCGGGACATTCAGCAAGCATCTCCCGGGTTTCATCCGCTGATAATTTCCAGAACGGAAACAATCTGCACTGCTCGGGTCGGGCCTCGTAAACAGTGCATCTGCAGTCGATGGGGTCAAAAAAGCAGCAGAAATGCTCGCCGTTCACCACCCGCTCCTGCAGGGAAAGTCTGCCCCGGAACTCCCGGACAAATTGCCTGGTAAAAATCTCAACCGCCATCTTCCGTGCTGCGGCCATTGCCTGCAGCTCGGCAACGCTGATCCAGACATAACCCTGCCGGCCCCGGCAGCATCTGCCGCCGCAGGTTTTGCACGCGCTATTGTCAAACTGATAGGAAAAACCGTTTTGCCTGTTCATCACTGATTACCACTCAAATTCAGTCAATGACTCTTCGGCAAGCTCAGAGTGAACGGAATTACTATTTTACCGCTCCTCCTGAGCTTGTCGAAAGATGGCTCGACTGAAGCTCTGCTCCACACCGATATGCATAAAAGGCAATAATATCAGCAATTTATCTTGTTAGCCGGCAAACAGGCTGAGTTTCGGTAGAACTCATAGATTGAGTTGCACCCCTCCCTCCTTTACTCTGCGGAGAAACAACAATGAATAAACTACAACGCAAGCCAAGGTGCAATCGGAACGGCAAAAAAAAAGGGAGCCCCGCAGGACTCCCTTTCTCTACCATATACGATGTACGACTTACAGCTTGAACAGCAAATCGCTGTAGGTCGGGACCGGCCACAGATCACTGGGCACCAGTGCTTCAAGGCCATCGATGTCCTTCCGCAGATCGAAAAGGGTGGTAAAAACCTTGTCGCGGTAGGCGGCGGCCTGTTTGTCAACCTTGGTGATCGCCTGGGCCTTGGCGGTCTCGTCCTCAAGCTTCTTGACCTTCTTGGCGGCCGATTCAAGCAGCTTTGAAACATCAGCCAGCAGTGCCTTCTGCACGGAAGCGCCCTTGCCGACCACGGCGATGGAGTTGCCGAGCTCGGTCGCGAAACGAATTCCCGCCGGGATGAACTGCCGCCTGACCATCTGAATCCCGGTCAGGGCCTCGATATTGATATGCTTGGCATACTGCTCGACATAGATGTCATACCGGGAATGCAGCTCCTCTTTACTGAGCACCTTGTACTTCTCAAAGAGCTTGATCGCTTTCGGGGTCACAAAAGCCTTCAGGGCGTCGACCGCGTTTTTGGTGTTCGGCAGGCCGCGTTTGGCTGCTTCCTTTTCCCACTCGGCGGAATAGTTGTTGCCGTTGAAGATGATCCGGCCGTGCTTGGCCATGAACTCTTTGACAATGGCCTGGATCTCGGTGTTGACGTTCTTGGCCTTCTCCAGACGGCTGGCGACCTCGTCCAGGACCTCGGCGGCGATGGTGTTCAGGGCGACGTTGGGGCCGGAGATGGACTGGGAGGAACCAAGCATCCGGAATTCGAACTTGTTGCCGGTGAAGGCAAAGGGCGAGGTCCGGTTCCGGTCGGTGTTGTCTTTGGGCAGATCAGGCAGGGTATCGACGCCGATCCTCAAGAACTGGCAAGCGCTGCCCTTGCGGCAATACTTCTCGCCCTTGGCTACGGCGTTCAGGATATCGGTCAGTTCATCGCCGAGGAAGCTTGAGATAATCGCCGGCGGGGCCTCGTTGGCGCCCAGGCGATGGTCGTTGCCGGAGCTCGCGCAGGTGGCACGCAGGATATCGGCATGGACATCCACCGCCTTCATGGTCGCGGCCAGCACCACCAGGAACTGGGCGTTCTCTTCAGGAGTGGAACCCGGCTCCATCAGGTTGATGCCGTCATCGGTGGTCAGCGACCAGTTGTTGTGCTTGCCGGAACCATTTACCCCGGCGTACGGTTTCTCGTGCAGCAGGCAGACCAGATCGTGCCGCAGGGCCACTTTCTGCATGGTCTCCATGACCAACTGATTGTGGTCGGCAGCAATGTTGGTGGTGGAGAAGACCGGGGCCATTTCGTACTGGGCCGGGGCCACCTCGTTGTGCTTGGTCTTGGAAGTGATCCCCATCTTCCAGAGTTCGATGTCGAGTTCCTTCATGTAGCTCGCAACCCGGTCCTTGATCGCGCCGAAGTACTGGTCTTCCAGCTCCTGACCCTTGGGAGCCGGAGCGCCGAACAGGGCGCGGCCGCCGGTCATCAGGTCCAGACGCTGTAAATAGAATTTTTTGTCGACCAGAAAGTACTCCTGCTCGGGACCGACGGTGGCGGTAACCCGGGTGGAAGTAGTGTTGCCCATGGCGCGGAGCACCCGGATGGCCTGCTTGGAAACCGCATCCATGGAACGAAGCAACGGGGTCTTTTTGTCCAGAGCCTCGCCATTGTAAGAGCAGAAGGCGGTGGGGATGCAGAGGGTCACATCGCCTTCGGCATCTTCCTTCAAGAAGGCGGGAGAAGTGCAGTCCCAGGCGGTGTAACCGCGGGCCTCGAAGGTCACCCGGAGGCCGCCGCTCGGAAAGGAAGAAGCGTCCGGTTCGCCCTGGATCAGCTGCTTCCCTGAGAATTCGAGGATCACCCCGCCGTCAGCGGTGGGAGAGATAAAAGAATCATGTTTCTCGGCAGTCGAGCCGGTCAACGGCTGGAACCAGTGGGTGTAATGGGTGGCGCCACGCTCAATGGCCCAATCCTTCATGGCGTTGGCCACCACCGCAGCGACTTCCGGCTTCAGAGCGGCATTGCGCTCAATGGTCTGCTTGAGGGCCTTGTAGGTCTCCTTCGGCAGCCTTTCCCGCATGATCTTGTCATTGAATACGTTGCTGCCGAAAATATCGGTCAGCGACACCATCTCACTCCCGTAACCACCACCAAAGTCCGTACACATCGTTGAATCCTCCTTAAAGAATCACCTGTAAAATTAGCAAGTCAATGATGCTATATTACAAAATTGTTAAAAAAATATTCCAGACAACCGATACTAGATACAAAATAACTCCCTGTTTGTCTGCTTTTTTTTCTCGCCGGACATCTTATTTTCGCACGAGGCGCACAACTCACCATGCTCGCCGACAAACATTTCCATCCTGGAAGATCAAAAAAGACCGGACCGGATCAGATCACCATCGTGGCGAAGAGGAAATCCAAACACAAAACCTGCCCATCGGCAGGTTTTTCATTGCAGCGAAAAAAATCGCCCTGATCGACTAAATACCGACTCAACGGGCAAATATCCCCTGAGAAGTGGAATACGGCTTGAAGTTTGGCATTGCAATATCCGGTGCTGAAGGTGAGGTGTGCTCATGCAATAAACACTCGGTGCTTACAGCATTTTACATAATAATTCCAGAAATTTAGGCTTTTTCTACAGGCTCACGTTTCGGGTGAGGGGCACCGGTAGGCGCCCCGCTTGACTTGGTTGTTAAAGCTTGTCTTTTCATTTTATGCATGCATTGCGATAGGCTCGATTTCATCGAGATTAACATTTTTTTTTGCATGCCATAAGTTGTAGTTTTCTTGCATTGCCAACCAACTTTCAGGAGAGCGCCCCAAGCCCTTTGAAAGACGTAGAGCCATTTCTGGGCTCATGTTACTCTGCCCGTTAATTAGGCGCAAAAAAGTTGAAGGGGAAACCTTGAGCTTCATTGCAACACTGCGATAGCTGAAATGGAACGGCTCAAGATAAACTTCTCGAATAAATTCTCCTGGATGTGGGGGATTGTGCATACTCATTAGTGATAGTCCTCATAGTTGACGATGTAGGCGTTACCGTCTTCGAATTTAAAAACAATTCGCCAGTTTTTATTTACATCTATGGCCCATAAATCTTTTTTGTCTCCTTTAAGTTGATGGAGACGAAAGCCCGGAATGTCCATATCTTCAATGCATGTTGCAGTATCAAGGGCTGCAAGGCGCATTCTGATTTTTTGCTTATGTCCAGGCTTAGAATAGCCGGGGTCACTTAGCGCTTAGCCGGGGCTTAGAGTAGCCGGATTAGCCGATTAGCCGGGGTCGGACCACGCTAATGGTGGTCGCTATTAATCCTGTAACTTAATCAAGGATTCCCTTGCTCGTTTAACTTTTTCCAGAATATCAGTTGCCTTTGCTGTCCAGATAAATGGTTTCGGGTTGTCATTATGGGCTTGAATGTAATCACTGATCGCTACCTCCAATTCAATAGTAGAGCGGAATACCCCCCTCCGGATACGCCGCTCAGTGATATCCCGAAAAAAACGTTCGACCATATTCAACCAAGATGCACTTGTCGGGGTGAAATGGAAATGGAACCTCTTGTTACGCTCCTGCCATTCTTTAACTGAGGCATGTTTGTGTGTTGCGTAATTGTCACAAATGATGTGAACTTCTTTATCCTTTGGGGTTGAGCGCTTCAATAAATTGAGAAATTTCAGCCACTCCTGATGACGATGTCTTTTCATGCATGTTCCAACCACCTTGCCATCCGCAATGTTAAGTGCGGCAAACAGCGATGTCGTGCCGTTCCGACGGTAGTCATGGGTCATCGTTCCGCAACGACCTTTTTTAATTGGCAGGCTTGGCTGCGTGCGGTCGAGAGCCTGAATTTGACTTTTCTCGTCACAGGAAAGAACGATTGCATGTTCCGGGGGAGATAGATACAGCCCCACAATATCTTCGAGTTTCTCCACAAAATGTTTGTCGTTAGAAAGCTTGAATACATTCACCAAATGCGGTTTTAGTCCGTTTTTACGCCAAATTCTTCCTACAGTGCTCGGGCTGACATTAACGGCTTCCGCCATTGTCTGACGGCTCCAATGAGTGGCGTTTTGGGGAACTTCTTCCTGTGTCTTTCGAATGATTTCATCCGAAAGGCTACGTTTATGTACCGGCGGGCGACCTGAGCGCTGAACATCCTTTTCTATTCCAGAATAGCCTTGCTCAGCATAACGATTGCGCCAACGGCCAACTTTTTGTCGGCTTATGCCCAGCTTTTCACCGATTTCCATATTTTCATGGCCTCCGGCCGCCAACAGAACGATACGGGCTCGTTCCGCCAAACGAACAGAAATACAACGGCTCCGAACTATACTTTCGAGCCGTGTTCGCTCATCCTCTGCCAATTGGATTTGGGGTGCTGTTTTCATGCAGCACAGTATACATCACAATCTTATATGTTGCACTATTTATGACGGGCTACACTAACTAGTCGTAATTATAGAATTAACATCCCAAAAGTAGGCGTTTGAAGCCCCTATATCTTCTTTTTTACTGTCGAAAACAGCATTATAGGTTCCCATATTCTCACGCAACTGAAGGGCCCCTTCTTTTTCAAAAATACTTCTCCCTTTCGCGAGTGCCCCTAGTTTGTCTTTTATTCCCTTAAGAAAAATTGTACTTCCAACGGCAATACTTTCAGTCCACTGATCCTGCCGGAAGTTGTTCCCATTTACCAAAGAATCATTCACCAATTCCTGATGGGCCATTCGAAATTCTTCATAGCTATCAAATCCGGCGAGCTCCGCAAGTTTTCGATGGTCGATAATCACATTCTTCTTCCTCGGTTGCTGGATGTCGTTATATCCGCCGAAAGCCCATTCCGAAGGATGAGAAACGACTCCGGCACGAACCATATTCAAATCAATGTATACTAAACATCTAAGTAAATGTTGGTCAGTCTCTACTGCTGTTGCGTGATAACGATCCTCCCAGAAAGCGCCCTTCCGTTTCTTCCTCAAATTAAACTCCTGGCCGATTCGCCCGGCTACCAGTTTGATTGATCGGGGAATTACGTCTCTCTCTTTTCCATCCTGGATAAGTAAATGGATATGGTTTGAAGTCACTGTGTAATTCAGAATGATCAGGCCGTAACGACGTTTTGCTTCAAAAAGCGGTCAGGTTGACCCTTTTGTTGGGCTTTTTCTATTTTAAAATATTTTTGTTTGTGATACATTATGCGTTACACATTTTACGGTAACACATTGCTAACTAGCTTGATTTATGTGCTTATTTGGTTACATTTCCTGTATCAATTTCGTGGTGAATAAATGAAAGAAATTATGACTTTTAAGTCGGGCAAGTTTTATTTATGCGATATTTATGATGAAACTAAAATTAACAACTTACTTATGCGGGCCACTGTGCTCAACGAAACAGTTGTTGATCTGCCAATTTTGCCTGAGCTTTCATCGCGCCTAGAGCCTGACATTATGTATAGCTCAATATCTGGGACTGCCATGATTGAAGGGAATGCAATCACAGGAGAAGATGTTAAAAGAATCGCTGCAGGTGAGGACATAGTCAGTTATACCCAAAAAGACAAACAAGAAATAAAGAATTTAATTAATGCTTACAATTGGTTATCTGGCATTGAGCCTGCTGACGAGCCGTTTACTTTAACAGAAGAAAGAATCAAAGAATTACATAAAATTATTACCAGCAATGTTCTACTTGAAAACAATATACCAGGGCAGTACCGAAACGAAATGGTTTATGTCGGAGACAAGGCTCATGGGGGTAAATATACTCCTCCTAAAATATTAGCTGACATAAAAAATCTAATGACCGAGTTTGTTAATTGGATAAATAGCGAAGAAATAAAAACACTTAACCCATTTATTCGTGCTGCCCTCGCCCATTATCACTTTTGTCTTATTCATCCATTTGCTGACGGAAACGGGAGGACGGCGAGAATAATAGAAGCTTTATTACTCCAAACCTCCAACATTAAATACGTACCCAAGGAAATATCTAATTATTACTATCGGAATGTTGATGATTATTACATATCATTTTCAAAAAGTATTAATCTTAAAAAAGATATTACTCCATTTGTTGAGTTTATGTTAAAGGCGTCTGTCGAAAGCCTACAAGGCATTAAGGAATCTATTGTTTATTTCATTAGAAAATTTACTCTCAGAGATTTTTATGCATTCGAGAAAAAAGAGAAAAGAATTACAAGCCGTCAATTTGACTTGCTTTTATTGTTATTAGACAATCAATCTCCATTCAGTTTAAAAGATTTGATGGAAAAGTCTCCATTCTCTATTCTATACAGGAGAGTTTCGACTCAAACTGCCAGGCGAGACTTGAAAAAGTTAACCGAGAAAAACATTCTCCATATTTCGGGTGACAACAAATACTCCTTAAATCTGCGAGCACTTGGATAGCATATTTTGCAAAATCAGTCAGGTCAGGGGGTCAGGCTTGACAAATGGGCATTATCTCATCAACATTTTGATTTTATTTACTTTTTCGCGTAAATAATCGTCATCTTTCATTTTCTTTTCCAGTCGAGAAGCTGACTGACTCAAGCTGGATAAATCGCGCTGTAATGTTCGGCTAAGTTCCATAAGGCTGAGATGATCT